>JBEBBJ010000005.1:0-41093 GCA_041158445.1 Bacteroidota bacterium | reverse complement strand
TATCTTAACTTTCTACGGAGAGTTCAGAGGAACAGAAAAACAAGCGCATCACTTACACGAGTCACCTATCACGATGACTTTGCCCTTGATTATTTTAGCAATATTCTCTGTGGGTGGCGGCTTAATTAACCTACCTCATTTCGCAGGAGGGAATGAATTCCTTGCACATTGGTTAGCCCCATTATTGCCAGCAGCAGGCGAAGCAGGGGAAGTAAACTTCTTGAGTTTAGAAGGTGGCGCTCCACTTTTAGCGGCTTTCTTACCAGCATTCTTAGCCATTTATGTATTCGGAATGCAGAAATCGGTTCCAGCAGAAGATGCCGAAGTAACTGGTATTCAAAAAGTGATTTATAACAAATTCTATATCGACGAATTGTACGACACCTTAATTGTGAAGCCGATCTCGTTCTTGTCTAATTTCTTCTTCCAAGTGATCGACTTTTTAGTGATCGACTTGTTCGTAGAGGGCTTAGGTCGTTTTGTTAAATATGCGTCGAGTGAGTTCCGCAGAGCCCAAACGGGTAACGTAGGCATCTACTTATTCTGCATGGTTGCGGCCATCGTTGTTATCTTATTTGTTAGTTTAAAAAGTACGATCCTTCATTAATCCTTCGATCGCCACATAGCTATGTATCTACTATTTATACTTTTATTCCCGCTTTTGATTGGATCAGCTTTGTTGATGTTCAAGCCAAAAAATGCGTTTGCCATTTCCCTAGCGGCCTCCCTTATTGAATTAGCTGCAACCGCTTTCGTATTACAAGAAGCAAGTTTGAGCCCCGTTTCTTTCTCTGCCCCTTGGGTAGCGGAAGCAGGTTTATCCTTCTCCTTATATGTGGATGGAATCAGTGGAGTACTAATCGGACTTTGTGCTTTATTAGTTCCCTTCATAGTAGCGACTACAGCAAACACGGACCGTGCTAATAATTCACAATTCCAAGGCTTAATGCTAGCGATGCAAACAGCCTTAATGGGTGCCTTTTTAGCGAAAGATGCGTTCTTATTCTACTTCTTTTTCGAAGCGTCTTTATTGCCGATTTACTTCTTAGCAGCCATTTATGGCGGCGAAAACAAGAATGCGATTACGTTTAAGTTCTTCGTTTATACCTTATTCGGGTCTTTATTCTTCTTAATTGCCTTGGTATTTGTGTACTTACAAACACCAGGCGAGTTCCACTCAGCGGACATGGATGTGTTGTACCAAACGGCCAAAGGACTTAGCGCAGATCAGCAAGGTTATTTATTCGCTGCTTTCTTCTTGGCTTTCGCCATTAAGATGCCAGTTTTCCCTTTCCATACGTGGCAACCAGATACCTATACTGTTGCTCCTGCACAAGGAACGATGTTATTATCAGGTATCATGTTGAAGATGGGTACCTACGGAGTAATTCGTTTAGTATTACCGATGTTCCCAGTAGGTGTAGCAACGTGGGGTTTGACAGCTTCTGTCCTTTCGGTGATCGGTGTAATTTATGGATCGATTATCGCGATTCAACAAAAAGATGCGAAACGCTTATTAGCTTATTCTTCTTTCGCTCACGTAGGTTTGATGTCAGCGGGTATTTTATCCGGTAGCATCGAAGGTATTCAAGGTGCGTTATACCAAATGTTATCTCACGGTATCAACATCGTCGGGTTATTCTTCGTGATCGAAATTATCGAACGTAGAACGAAGTCGAGAGAAATTGCGCAATTAGGAGGTATTACCCAGTTCTCTTATCCACTGACGGTGACGTTTGTGATCTTAAGTTTAGGATCTGTTGCTTTACCATTGACGAATGGATTCATTGGTGAGTTCTTGTTATTGAAGAGTGTGTTTGACCAAAATCTAACACTCGGAATTATCGCCGGTATCACCATCATCTTAGGTGCGGTGTATACCTTGCGTTTGATTCAGAAATCCATGTTTGGGAATGTATCTCGTATCACCTCTGACTTTGCAGACTTAACGGGTGCTGAGAAAGCGGTATTAATTCCCCTAAGTGCCTTAGTTATTTTAGGTGGAATTTTCCCATCGACAGTTTTAGGTTTTAGTGAGCCTGCGGTTCAGCAATTAATCCAATGGTTCAAATAAAATAGTATTAATAAGCATTATGACGGCTATCATTGCATTATCACTTCTAGGTATTTTAAATTTATTCTTGGGCTTTTGGCTTTCTAGAAAAACCATACAGGCAGCGACACTTTTGTTTTTAGTGGGCAGCATGGCCTTAACGGCATTGGACTGGAATCACGAAATGTTGTGGTACGGACACATGTTCCACACAACAAATACCTCCATTAGTTTTAGCTTGATCATTCAATTAGCGGCTTTTATGGTGGTGAGTTTCTCGAAAGGCTTTGGCATCGATGAAGAACATACTCATCCAGCAGAATACTACGCCATCTTATTATTCTCCGTTGTAGGGGCCATTTTAATGGTTTCCTTCGATCATTTGATCATGTTCTTCGTCGGATTAGAGATTCTATCCGTTGCGATGTACGTGTTAACAGGTTCTGATAAACGCAATTTGCGTTCAAACGAGGCCGCTTTGAAATACTTCTTAATGGGGTCTTTCGCAACGGGTATCTTGTTATTCGGGATTACTTTAGTCTACGGAGCGACTCGTTCATTCTACCTAGCAAACATCGCCCAGGTGATTGCGAATACGCCACCAGAATCTACACCTATCTTCCTTTCGATCGGTGTATTATTAATCTTAGTGGGTTTCTTATTCAAGATTTCGGCTGCTCCTTTCCACTTCTGGACACCAGACGTATATGAAGGAGCACCTACCATCTTTACCATGTTCATGTCGACTGTGGTGAAGGCGGCCAGTTTCGCGGCACTGTATCAATTATTAAATGGTCCTTTCGGATCTATGTATGGAACGTGGGTTTACCCGATCTACTACATCAGCATGTTAACGCTTCTAGTGGGTAACATTACTGCGGTTTATCAGCAGTCATTAAAGCGCATGTTAGCTTATTCAAGTATTTCCCATGCGGGTTATATGTTGTTAACGGTGAGCGCAAAACAAGTGACTACGCCGTCGACCATTTTGTACTATTCGTTATCCTATACCCTAGCGACTATCGTAGCTTTCGGTGTAGTGATGTTAGTGGCTGAGTACCAAACAGGGCGCACCGAGAAACCAGAGAACATCAGTTCATTCGAAGGTTTAGCGAAACAAAATCCAGGCTTAGCCTTCTGTTTCACCATCGCGATGTTGTCTTTAGCGGGCATTCCGTTGACAGCGGGTTTTTGGGGTAAATTCTTCGTCTTCTCAGACATCTTTAATCGCCACGTCTACTATCCAGTGATTTTAGCTATCGTGATGTCTGCGGTCGGAGTTTACTACTATTTCAAAGGAATCATTGCGATCTACTTCAAAGAAGGAGATATCGAACACATTGAATTGCCAGGCTTAGTGAAGTTCGCGATGTGGGCTTGTACGTTAGGTACCTTGTTATTAGGCGTTTATCCAAGCATCGTAAAAAACCTTTTTTAACCTAGGCCTTTGAGCGACAAGAAAGCAGCCCTCTTTAATCAGAAAGACTTATTCGCCTATTTTATTGTGGCAGGATTAGGGGCATGCGTTCAACTGTTAGCAGGAGGTTTAATTAAGGATTGGTTTCGTGTATCCTACGAAGATTCGATTCTTCCAGCTTATTTCATTGCTTTAGTGGTAGGGTTTTTCTTAACCAAACTCTTCGCCTTTAATGCCCGCCAAAGCAAGCAGACAAGACGCGAGATGTTCAAATACGTCCTGGTCGCTAGCTTCTCCGGGATCATCACCTGGTTATTCAGCACCATCCCCTACGATTTTATCCACGCACGCTACTCAGATATCTATTTTCACATACCTTACTCGGTGAAAAAGATCAATATCACCCAAATCGGGACCACGATTCATGGGATGGGCTATAGTTTTGTGTCGAACTACATCTTGCACAAGACCTTCACATTCAAGTCTAGCGGCTTTTACGATCGCTTTAAAGATCTGTTAAAATAGGACTAATCTAATTTAGCCCAAATTTAAGGGGGCAATTCTTAAGGATTTCTAAGCCGAATACAGGCCAATACGGCACATTTTCCAAAAAAATTAGCCATTCCTTAAAAAAATCTTAAAAAATATTTTGCATTTATTTGTACTTATAAAATAATGCCGTAGATTTGTGACTCAAACCTTAAACAAAATAAGAAATGAAAAAAGTATTCGCTCTAGCTTTCGTTGCTGCAATGGTAACTTTAGCATCTTGTGGTGAGAAGAAAGCAGAAGCTTCTGCTGACACTGTTGCTGTTGATTCTGCTGCTGCTGCTGCTCCAGCTGATTCTGCTGCTGCTGACACTGCTGCTGCTGACACTGCTGCTGCTAAATAATTTTAGCACAACGATCAGAAAAAAGTCCTTCGCATGCGGAGGACTTTTTTTATGCTTAAAATCCGGATGAAGAATAAAAAGATTGATTCCTTTTTTGACCACTTCCCCCCCAAAGTAGCGGAATACTGCTTTCAACTTTGGCATGATTATTCCTTTGACTTTATCGTCAGCAAATCCCGTGATTCGAAATTAGGTGACTACCGCTTCAGTCCTGCGAAAGGACACCAAGTCACCGTTAATCACAACCTCAATCCCTACGCCTTTTTAGTGACCTATATTCACGAGGTCGCCCACTTAACGACTTACCTCGCTCACAAGAATAAGGTGCTACCGCACGGGCAAGAGTGGAAGAATGAATTCTATGCCTTATTCGAACCAATTTTAGACGAAGAATTGTTACCGGCAGAACTCGTGAGCGTTTTGCGAGCCTATCTAAAAAACCCGGCAGCCTCCTCCACCGGCTACCAACCTCTAGTTGATATTTTAAAGACCTATGATGCTGCGCCTCCAGCTGGCACTCCGGTACATGAATTAGCAGAGGGAACTACCTTTCAATTAAAAAACCTTTCCTTTATCAAAGGGAAACTTCGCCGAACACGTTACATTTGCAAAGAAATAAATTCCGGCAGGAACTACTTAGTAGCGAAGAATGCATACGTGTTTCCGATTGAAATTTCTTAACCTTTGCTTCGTTCTGCTTTTAGCGGTTTCAACGGCTTATGCCCAAAACTCCGTCCTCGCCACCGGCAAATGGATTAAAGTAGGTATCACCCAATCCGGCCTCTACCAAATAAGCCCTGCCTTTCTAGCGAAGTACAATCAAAAAGCCTCCCAAATAGGCGTTTATGGCCACGAAATAGGCCAATTACCTCAATCCAATGCAACCCCCAGACCTGTTGACTTACTACCCATACCTATTCTGAAGCAAGGAGATAAGGTAGTATTTTGGGGAGAGAAATTCCAACATAGCTATAGCGACACGACCTTTTATTATATCCGCTTAGATGATCCGGCGCCTTCCTTAGTTGCGAACTATCCGGCAACCGGCTCTGCTAGTAGTGCTGCTTTGGATTATGGACTTAGCCGATTTCATTATGAACCCGAAACGTATAATCTGTTGCAGTCGGGTAGAGAATGGTTGGGAGATGGATTTTTTGGGAATGTAAATCGAAGTATTCAGTATCCACTAGCGGATTATAAAACAGGCCTTCCGGGAAATCTGAAAGGGCGTCTAGCTTCCTCTTCTATCGCTCCAGGCACCTTTACTTTTTCGATTCCAGGAAATACGATTGCACCGCTGGTATTCCCAGCGACAACAGGAGGTCGCTATGATCAAAAAGCCTTCGTTCGGGACTTTGCAGCCAAAGTCAACCCTGAAATAAAAGAAGGAAACTGGAGCTGGAATTTAGCTTACTCCAATACGACAGGCTCAGGCTACATCGATTTCATCGACTTCGAATACCCACGCCAATTCAATGCCCTAAACGAGAACCCTCGTTATTTTTTACCGAATAAAACGGATTCCTCCTTCAGTATCTCCATCAAAAACCTGCAAGCGAATCACCAGGTTTGGGTAAAGGAAACAGGCAAGACGTGGCAAAAATCAAGCAGCCTCTACTTTTCGAAATTAGCCCCAGGCGCTGAATTACTGGTTTTTGATCCAACTAAAGCGGCTGACCCCAGCTCCTTCGAACTGATTGCCAATCAAAACATCCGGGCAGACGCATCCGCTGATTTAATTATCATAGCTAGTCCCTCCATTCTACCCGCCGCCAAACTCTTCGCGAGCTACCGCGCCACTCAAGGACTAAAGACGAAAGCCTATTCGACCTTTGAAATTTATAACGAGTTCTCGGCAGGCAAGGTCGACGTGACGGCCATTCGGGATTTTATCCGATTAAAGAAGCCCCGCTATTTGTTGTTGTTTGGGGATGCTTCGGTCGATTATAAGGGGATCAATAAGGTGGCCACCGCAACAGAACGTATTAATTACGTGCCCAGCTATGAAAGTAGGGAATCGCTGCAACCTTTGCAGACCTACGTTTCGGATGACTATTTTGGCCTAATTGCAGATAATCAAGGGGAGTGGCTCGAAGGAAATGAAGCCGAGAATGAATCGATTGCTGTTGGAATCGGCCGCATTCCAGCCAAATCAGCGGAAGAAGCTTTTACGCTGGTAAACAAAATCATCAGCTATGAGACAATCAAGGCTAAGCAGCCTTTCCGCTTCGCTTGGCTCGCAGACGATGGGGATTCTAACATCCACGTGCAAGATGCAGAGGATTTTTCGAAATTAATCCCCTCCGCATTTCAGGTGAATAAAACCTACCTAGACCAGTTCCCACAAGAGCTAACGAATGGATTCTATGGCTCGCTAGCGGCTAAAAAAGCGAGTCTCGACCTCTTCAATCAAGAGGCTGATTTCATCCATTTCCTCGGACATGGTTCCGAATCCGCCTGGACGGATGAAAAGGTGATCACTATAAACGAATTGCAGACGCTGAAAAACAGTAAGCAATTACCGCTCTTATTGACGGCGACGTGCCAGTTTGGGCGTTTTGATGACCCCAATCAATTATCTGGAGCAGAGGTCAGCTTGCTATCGAATCAGGGTGGTTCCATCGGACTAATTTCCACCACGAGACCTGTATTTCAGAGCAGTAATTATTTATTCGGTCAGGCATTTTATAGACAGTTAGTTAATCATCTAAATAATAAAGACTTTCGACTAGGCGATTTGTTCAAAGTGGCGAAAAATGAGAGTCAATCTGGGGTCATTAACCGAAATATCACCTTATTGGGAGATCCCTCGATGCCGCTTCCTTGGAATCAGCAGGCATTGAGCCTTCGCCTAGACACCTTGGCGAATGGGGGTATTCAGGGTCAAACGACGCCAGCAATCGACGGAGAGATTCAGGTATATTATTACGGTGAAGACCGGAGTTTACAGACTTTGGGAACCAAAACAGATAAATTCAGCTACACCATTCCTGGGTCACTCGAAGGAAGTAGGACGGCCACCGTGGTAAAAGGCAAATTCAACCTAGCGAGCGTGCCTAGCTCCCAATTAAAATGGCGCGCCTATGTCGCAGATGGAACGCGCTACGGCGGGGGAATGAAGGTTCAGCTCCGAAAAACCACAGAGACTAACGAAACCAATGCGCCCGCTTTAACGGCCTTACTTTTAAATGAAACAGACGTACAAGCCTGCTCGCCTAATCCGATTCTTCAAGTCCAAATCAGCGATGCTAGCTCCCTCCGCTTTGTGGGTCCTAATGGTGAATTAGCCTATCTAAGCATCAACGATACCTTGAAAATTCCACTTTCACAGGTATTTACTCCTGATGTAAATTCGAGCAACAAAGGGTCCATCACCTACCCTTTTGACTCTTTAAAACCGGGGAAATATAAAATTCAGGTTTCATGTTTCGATGTACATACGAATCAAGGGAATTTAACGTTTGAGTTCACGGTGGCAGCTACGAAAGAAAATCGGACATTACGGATCTACCCGAATCCGATGACCGAACGAAGCAACTTCTCCTTTTTACAAGAGAAACGCTGGACCAGCTACGCCTACAAACTAAAAATTTATAGTAACTTAGGGAAACAAATCGTAGAGCGAAGTGGAATAATTCCTGGTAGTGATGCTGCTAACCTGACATTCTCCATTGATTGGAGTGACGAGGAGAAAGCCCAATTTGATTTCATCAACTACTATCAATTAGAATTGACCTACGGTACTGGAGCTCCATTTGCTAGCTTTAGCGGCAGAATTGGGCATATTAAATAGAACATGAAAAAATTACTAACCCTACTAATTACGGCCATCGGATTTTCCGCTCAAGCGCAAACTACGCTCGTTTCCGGCCAAGTGAATGCCGGGCGTATTCCGACACCCACCCTTTTATTCCTTAATGTAGCCCCTGACGCGCGTTCAGCGGCGATGGGTGATGCAGGAGTCGCTTTATCCGTGGATGCAAATGCAATCCACTGGAATACCGCAAAATTAGCGACGACGGATAAAAAAATGGGCTTCTCCCTCTCCTACACCCCCTGGTTACGCAACTTAGTGAATGATATGGCACTTTATAATGTGGCAGGTTATACGGTGACGAAAAAGAATTTAGTCTTTGGGTTTGCCATCGATTATTTCGATCAGGGCATGTTCCAAGCGACTTTAGATAACGGGACTAGCGCAGGTAATTTTAATTCCAAAGAATTTGCCATCGGCATTTCCCACGCCAGAAAATTATCTCCCGCACTTTCATTAGGGATGAATTTAAAATACATCAACTCGAATCTACTAGGTAATTACCAGGGTTCTGGCGGGGTGAGCAACGCGCTAAAACCAGCCCAAACAGTAGCCGCAGATATTTCCGTATTTTACGCTAAGCCGAGTGTAGGTCCTTGGAAATACAGCTACGGCTTAACGCTTTCGAACATTTCGGGTAAAGTAACCTACGGGGGAACAGAGCGAAACTTCATCCCAACTAATTTACGAGTGGGCATGGCGGCGACGCACGAGATAGATGATTTAAACAAGCTGACTTTCACGGTTGACTTCAATAAATTGATGGTTCCTACGCCTCCTGCCTATGAAAATGGCAAGATGATCGGGACGGATCCGGCGACAGTTTCGGCGATCGGAGGAATTTTCGGATCCTTAGCGGATGCACCGGATGGAATTGGTGAAGAGATAAAAGAGGTGACTACTTCGGTGGGCGCAGAATACTTGTTTAATAATGCCTTTGCTTTGAGAACAGGTTATTTCCACGAGAGCGAAATGAAGGGGAATCGCAAATACTTCACCTTCGGTTTAGGCTTTAAAATGGATTCGAAATACGGATTGGATTTTGCCTATTTAGTGCCGAGTGGCCAAGGTAGCCCTTTAGCCAATACCTTACGTTTAACGCTCATTGCGGGCATTAATCAGCCTGTAAAATAATATGTTAGATCGCCGTAATGCCCCTGCCGCCTACCCGGTGGAGAAAGTTTTATTCCCTTCCCCTAGCCTGCACACCTTGTCGAATGGGATTCAGGTTTGGGTGGTTTCAGCGGGAGAGCAGGAGGTTTTTAAGTTTGAGTTGAGTACCAAAGCAGGTGCTATTCACAGCCCTCTAGCGGGATTAGCTGGCATGACTGCCTCCTTGATGAAGCGGGGAACCGCGACGCATACGGCTCAACAAATACACCAAAATTTTGATTTTTTCGGGGCATTTTGGGATGTTCAAGCGAGCCTAGATCATGGAACCTTTACGGTTTACGGCCTCAATAAACATTTTAATTCCCTCCTTCCGCTGGTCGCAGAGATTCTGCAAGAAGCGAGCTTCCCGGCAGAAGAAGTCGAAAAAGAACTCGAAATCGAGCGCCAAAAAACGAAATTAAACTGGGAAAAAACATCTTACGCTGCCAGTCAGAAATTCCGTTCCAACCTCTTCCCAAGCGATCCCTACGGTCGTTTTACGGTGGCATCGGATTTTGACGCTTTAGATCAGCAGGTAATTAAGGCGCATTTCGAAGGCACCTGGAAATCCCAAAAACCTGTCATCTTCCTTTCAGGCAAGATTAGCGATACGCAAATCGCCTATTTAGATGCGACGCTGGGGCAAATAAACTTTAACAGCGCTGCCATTTCGATACCAACACTCCAAACAGCGAAAGAACCTATCCGCCTTCGGGAAGAAAAAGAAGGATCCGTTCAGAGCTCCATCCGATTCGGATTACCGGCCATTTCGAGAAATCACCCGGACTATTTCCATTACAGCGTGATGAACACGGTGCTGGGAGGGTATTTCGGATCTCGTTTGCAGAAAAATATTCGCGAAGACAAAGGATTCACGTACGGCGTTTCCTCTAGCTTAGCACCTTACCCACGGGGAGGATATTGGGTCGTAGGAACGGATGTGAATGGGGAGAATGTGGACGCGACTTTGGCAGAAATCAAAAAGGAAATCACGCTTCTTCAAAACGATTTAGTGCCTTCTGAAGAACTAGAGATCGTCAAAAGTTACCTCATGGGAAGCTTCACAGGCGAACTGACTCAGGCCTTCGATATCGCCGAAAAGGTGCGCGTGATTCAATTAGATGGCTTAACACCTGACTTCTATGATCAGTTCCAGGACAGCATACAAAATATCCAGGCCCAGGATATTAGAGACATGGCTGCTAACTACCTGAACCTGGATAAGATGCACGAGGTGATCGTGGGATAAGAATTAGAACGAAGCTAACTCTCTAAATTCATTGACACGGCTCGCTAAATCAGCTTCCGTAATTTCAAATAAACGCTCTGTTCCGAATTTCTCTACACAGAAGGACGCCATCGCTGATCCGTGAACAATTGCACGACGCATATTTTCAAACGAAATATCGTCCGTCTTTGCTAGGTATCCGATGAATCCACCCACGAAGGTATCACCCGCACCAGTTGGATCAAATACATCTTCTAATGGAAGCGCTGGGCAATAGAACATGCGATCTCCTTGGAATAACAAGGCACCGTGCTCCCCTTTCTTAATGATTAAGGTCTTAGGTCCCATCGCCATGATCATTTTAGCAGCGGTTCTTAAGGAATATTGCTCCGATAATTGACGTGCCTCCTCATCGTTGATGCAAAGTACATCGACCATCGTCAACACACGCTTCAAATCGTCCATCGCTACGTCCATCCAGAAATTCATGGTGTCCATTACGACTAATTTTGGGCGCTTAGTTAGACCTTGAATCGCTTCGATTTGCACCTGTGGAGTTAGATTACCCAACATTAAATAATCACAATCTTGGTAAGAAGCAGGAATTTCTGGTTTGAAATCTGCTAATACGTTCAATTCCGTCACTAAAGTGTCACGTGAATTCATGTTGTTGTGGTATTTACCTGCCCAGAAAAACGATTTCTCCCCTTTCTTGATCTGTAAACCATCTAAGTTGATGCCGCGAGACGTCAAAGTGTCCATGTATTCTTGTGGAAAATCATCTCCTACCACAGCCACTACGTTAACTTTTGGCAAAAAGAAGGCCGCTGATAAAGCGATGTAAGTACAAGATCCACCGATGATTTTATCGGTCTTTCCGTAAGGAGTTTCTAAGGCGTCGAACGCAACGGTTCCAATGGATAATAAGCTCATAATAAATTAATTAACCTACTTTAGGACAACGACTAAAGGGTTGGTTTGGATTGAAAAATTTGCGGTATGTAATAAAAGTTTTATCGTTTGAGGCTCCTAGTTGGGAGACAAATCGAAGCATTTTAGGATTGAAATCACCCACCCAATTCATATCCATCGTTGTATATGGATAGAATGGATTTGTGCGAGCTACTTCGCGGAAGCGAAGGGCAATGGCTGACTCGACGCCTTTGCCTTGGTGATCTGGAGTAACCCCAAAAATCACCCCACACGTACGCGTCAAGGTTCCTTTTAATTTTAAAAGTAGAAACTTAATCATGCCCCACCAGTTCAGTTTCCCGTTTAGGTGTTTCACGATTTGGTTCAAATCAGGGATCACAATGAAGAAAGCCACTGGCGTTCCATCTGTTGTGTAGGCAAACCATAATAATTGCTCATCAATGATGGGCTTCATGGTTTTTACGAGTTTTTGGGCAGATTCAGAGCTCATTTCCTTTACACCTGGGAATTTTGCCCAAGCCGCATTGAAAATGAAGCGAAAGTCTTCTGCATATTTAGAAAGATTACTTTTTTCGATGTGTTGAAAAACGTATTCTGGATTCTCAAAAATGCGTTGCGCCTTTTCTTCAATGCCTTGCGTTACATTAGCGCCGGCGATAGGCGAAACAAATACGTATTGTTGGAAATAATCTTGGAAACCGTAGTTCTCGAAGAAAGAAATGTAGTAGGGCTTCGTCCAAGGCATTTTGTAGGTGGGCTCGAACTCCCAGCCTTTGACCATCAAACCCCAGAAACTATCGCGCTCCCCAAAATTAATCGGGCCATCCATCCCCTCCATTCCACGCTCTGAAAGCCAGTTTTTGCAAGCATCAAATAGCATAATGGCTGACTCTTCGTCTTCGATACACTCAAAAAAGCCCATTCCACCCACGGGAATTTCGCCTTCTTTTGTATTTCGCTCATAAAATGCCGCTACTCGACCGATGGCCTCTCCAGACTCCGAATATAAAATCCAACGAATAGCCTCTCCTTGCTTAAAATGCGGATTTTTACGCGGATCGAAAATCGATTCGATATCGTTATCTAGCGGACGAATCCAATTCGGATCAGATGCGTACAGCTGAACCGGCAATTCCAAGAAGGTCTTCTTTAATCGAGCGTCGTCTCCTACTTCTCTCAAAAACATACCAAAAGCGATTTAATGCAAAAAACATACAAAGGTAATGAATTGCGTTTGGGTTTGGTGAATTAAAAGAATCCAATTAATTTTAATTCCTTTTTAACCTTCCGGTTTTACATGCAGCCCTTAAAAATATACAATACCCTGAGTCGTGAAAAAGAACTTTTCACCCCGATACACGAAAATCACGTAGGCCTTTATGTCTGCGGACCCACGGTATACAATTATGCCCATTTGGGAAATGTGCGCACTTTTACGTCTTTCGACGTCCTGAACCGCTATTTATTGCATATCGGATACAAGGTCCGCTATGTTCGAAACATTACGGATGTGGGACACCTTGTGGGCGATGGTGATGAGGGAGAAGACAAAATCGGTAAGATGGCCAAACTGGAAAAGTTAGAGCCGATGGAAATCGTTCATCGCTTTACCCAGGATTTCCATCAGGTATTAGAAAAATTCAATCTTTTACCTCCGAACATTGAGCCTACGGCAACTGGTCATATTGTAGAGCAAATCGAAACGACGAAGGCCTTAATCGAAAAAGGATTAGCCTATGAATCAAATGGTTCGGTTTATTTCGATATTGAGACGTATAATAAGAATGGCGGTAATTATGGACATTTATCTGGCCGCGTCATCGATGATTTATTGACAGAGACACGTGACCTGGATGGTGTGGGCGAGAAGCGTAATCCACTGGATTTTGCGCTTTGGAAAAAAGCCTCACCGGAACACATCATGCGCTGGCCATCTCCTTGGGGAGAGGGTTTCCCAGGCTGGCACTTAGAGTGTACTTGCATGAGCCACAAATACTTAGGAGATACGTTTGATATTCACGGCGGCGGAATGGACTTAAAATTCCCTCACCACGAATGTGAGATTGCTCAGGCAAAAGGAGCCTACGACCGGGCACCCGTACGCTATTGGATGCACACGAATATGCTGACGGTGAACGGCCAAAAAATGAGTAAATCCCTCGGAAACTCCTTTTTACCTGCCGAGTTAATCAGCGGTAATCACCCCTTATTAGACCAGGCCTACAGCCCGATGACGGTTCGCTTCTTTATGTTGCAATCGCAATACCGCAGTACCTTGGACTTCTCAAACGATGCATTAAAGGCTGCCCAAAAAGGCTACAAGAAGATTGCTAACGGCTTGCGCATCATCAAAAAGCTGGAATATCCTGCCGGAATTTCCGCGAACCCTGATGCGGCACAAGAAAAAGAAATCAACGACGCGATTCAAGGCTGCTACGACGGTATGAACGACGACTTGAACACGGCCGTGGCAATTGCGCATCTATTTACCTTGTTAAAGAAAATTAATTCGATTTATACGGGTTCTCTTTCATTTGAGTCCCTTTCTGTTGAAACATTTTCGAATTTAAAACGTTCTTATATCAGCCTTTTAGAAGACGTGCTAGGGATTAAAGAAGAGGTGCCAGCCGAAATGAATGGCCTAACCGATGAACTTCTTCAGCTCTACAAGGGTTTCAAGGTAAGTAGACAATACGATAAGGTAGACGAAATTCGTGGCGCCTTTAAGTCTGCTGGATTATTGATTAAAGACATGAAGAACTCCATCGATTGGGGTTACGAAGAATAAAACTATGCTAAGAAATTTAACACCTACCGTTCGAAATTTAATTTTCGCGAATGTCGCTATCTTCTTAGGATCAGCCTTCATTCCAGATGATTTATTCGCCTTATTCTTTTTCCAGTCGAGCAAATTCCACTATTTCCAACTGATCAGCTACATGTTCGTCCATGCGAACTTCATGCATTTGTTGATGAATATGTTTGGGCTATATATGTTCGGGTCTATTCTGGAGCGAATTTGGGGAGGACAGCGGTTCTTGTTTTTCTACCTCTTCTGTGGGGTGGGTGCCGGATTATTACACGAAGCTATTCAATATTTTCACGATTACGCGAGCATTCGCAAGGCACTTGAATTAGCCCTTTCGAACCCTAATTCTGATTTCTTGATGGATTATTTCAATCGCTTTGACGGGAGCACTTCGATTAACGAAGGTCGCCTGAATGCCTTAGGAGCGATCGACCATTACAAAGAATATACGACTCAAAATCCAGTCGTAGGAGCCTCCGGGAGTGTTTTTGGGATTTTGATGGCCTATGGCTATTTATTCCCCAATTCAGAGATGTTCATCTTCCCTATCCCGATTCCGGTCAAAGCGAAATACTTGGTGATGGGTTTCGCATTTTACGAGTTATGGGCTGGAAAAGCAGCTGCGGAAGGAGATAATGTGGCTCACTTTGCGCACTTAGGGGGTATGCTTTTCGCGGTGATTTTATTATTGATTTGGCGTCAAAAACGAGACAGTTTTTATTAAGATGCGCAGTATCCTGACCGATATAAAAAACATCATACAACAACCTGGCAATGGGTTGATGAAGATTATTGTGGCTAATGGAGCTATCTTCATCGCCTTGATGATCGCCCGGGTGGGATTGTTAATTGCGGGCGAATCGGGTCTTTTTGACGCCTTTTTTGCGCAGGTTTCTCTTCCTTCCTCCCTCGACTTGATCATTCAGCGTCCGTGGAGTTTAATTACCTATTTTTTCCTGCACATCGAGATCTTCCATTTGATCTTTAATATGATGTTCCTGTATTGGTTTGGGACGATTATTCAAGATTTTATTGGGAATAAGCGCTTAGTTCAGCTCTTTTTCTATGGAGGTTTAGCCGGAGCAGCTGCCTTCATTCTAGCGATGAATACGGTTAGTTTTTTCATTGCCAAAGGTCCTAATTTCCTTAATGGAGCCTCTGCCGGCGTATTTGCGGTGGTAGTTGCCGCGGCGACGATTCGCCCGAATTACCAAGTCCACCTACTCTTATTAGGCCAAGTCCGCATTAAATACATCGCCGCCTTTTACGTCTTGTGGTCCTTTATTGAAACGACAGGTTCGAACGCGGGTGGAAACATTGCCCATTTAGGGGGAGCCATTCTTGGTTTCATTTTTGCCAAAAACTTTTTAGCAGCCTCTAAACCTCAAGCCATCTTTGAAATAAAAATCAAAGAATTTGCCCAGGTAGTTAACCAGCAATTTCAAGCTCGAAAAGAACCCGAAACAGTACCCGAGGATGAACTGAATGCCATTCTGGATAAAATATCGCAATCGGGCTACGATAGTTTATCTGACTACGAACAAAAAAGATTATTCAAAGCGAGTCAAAAAAATGACTAAGGCTTAAAAACATTTTTACCTTTGTAAGGTTAATCTTTCACAATCATTAAAAGCGTCTATGCAATTTGAAGCCGGTCCATTACTTAGCAAAATAGCCACTCCGGAGGATTTGCGTAAGTTGCCGAAGTCAGACTTACCCCAAGTTTGCGACGAATTGCGTCAATTTATCATTGACAACGTCTCTGTGAATGGAGGCCACTTTGGCGCTTCTTTAGGTGTGACAGAGTTAACCGTTGCCCTTCATTACGTTTTCAATACGCCGGACGATCAACTCGTTTGGGACGTAGGCCACCAGGCTTACGGTCACAAAATCTTAACAGGTCGCCGCGAAAATTTCCATACGAATCGTTTAATGGGCGGAATTTCGGGTTTCCCGAAACGCTCAGAAAGCACATACGACACCTTTGGCGTAGGTCACTCCTCTACTTCAATCTCTGCGGCGTTAGGGATGGCAGTAGCCTCCGCTTACAAGAAAGAGTCTCACAGACAACACATTGCCGTTATCGGTGATGGATCGATGACTGCGGGTATGGCCTTCGAGGCCATGAACCACGCGGGTGACATCCCGAACAACATGTTGATTATCTTGAACGATAACTGCATGGCGATCGACCCGAACGTGGGTGCTTTAAAAGAATATTTGACAGATATCACCACGTCGCATACCTATAACAAGGTGAAAGACGATGTGTGGAATTTGTTAGGTAAGATGTCCAAATTCGGAAAGACAGCTCAAGAGATCGTTTCGAAGATTGAGAACGGATTGAAAGCGACTTTACTGAAACAAAGCAATTTGTTCGAGTCATTGAATCTGCGCTATTTTGGCCCAATCGACGGACATGATATCGATAATTTAACAACGGTCTTAAACGATCTAAAAGACATCCCAGGCCCTAAGATTTTGCATTGCATTACGACGAAAGGAAAGGGATATTCGCTAGCCGAAAAGGACCAAACCTTGTGGCATGCTCCTGGCAAGTTCGATAAGACGACCGGAGAGATACACAAGAAAACCTACGATGACCCTCAACCACCTAAATACCAGGAGGTTTTTGGCCATACCTTATTAGAATTAGCCGAGAAGAATCCGAAAATCATGGGAATTACCCCAGCGATGCCTTCCGGATCTTCCTTGAATATTATGATGCGGGCGATGCCTGATCGTGCTTTTGACGTGGGAATTGCGGAACAACATGCCGTAACTTTCTCTGCGGGATTAGCGACACAGGGCTTAACCGTATTTTGTAATATCTACTCCTCATTCATGCAACGCGGTTACGACCAAGTCGTACACGATGTCTGCTTGCAAAAATTACCCGTTATTTTCTGCTTAGACCGCGCTGGTTTAGCAGGAGCTGACGGCCCTACCCACCACGGATTGTTGGATTTAGCCTTCATGCGTTGTGTGCCAAACATGATCGTAGCCGCTCCTCGCAACGAGCAAGAATTGCGTAACATCATGTACACGGCATCGTTAGATTCGTTCAAGTCTCATGAAAAAGCCATCACCATCCGCTACCCACGTGGAGAAGGTGTGATGCCCGCTTGGAGAACTACCTTAGAAGAAATTGAAATCGGTAAGGGCGTTCAATTGATGGAAGGTGATGAAATTGCCATCTTGTCGATTGGTCATATTGGAAACGAAGCCATCGCCGCTTGTGAAAAAGCGCGTGAGTTAGGCCTGAAACCAGCTTTATTCGATATGCGTTTCGTTAAACCACTCGACGAAGAGTTATTGCATCGCGTTTTCAAGCAGTTTAAGACGATTATTACCGTGGAAGATGCGGCGATTCAGGGAGGATTTGGTTCTGCTATTGCTGAATTTATGGTCGACCACAGCTACACTGCTAAAATAATTCGACTCGGAATTGCGGACGAAATAGTGGAGCACGGAGAGCAAAAAGAACTCTACGCCCTTTGCGGAATCGACGCAAACGGCATTTTAGCAAAAATCCAAGCGAACACTACCCCAGTTCCTGCGAAAAATAATCCGAAAGCGCTTGTTTCTTAAAGTGTTAATAGCACTTTTCAAAGAAATAATCCCTACCTTTGCACCTTGAATTTCCCAAATTAAGGAATTTCGTTTCATTCAACGAATACATTTTTATGCAAAGCATTCGCAACATTGCCATTATTGCCCACGTTGACCACGGTAAAACGACCCTAGTTGACAAAATCATTCACGCATCCAAGATTTTTAGAGAAAATCAAGAATTTGGAGATTTGATCCTTGATAATAACGACCTAGAGAGAGAAAGAGGGATTACAATTACGTCTAAGAACGTATCTGTTCGTTACAATGGAGTGAAAATCAACATTATCGATACACCTGGTCACGCCGACTTTGGCGGTGAGGTAGAACGTGTTCTACGTATGGCGGATGGCGTTATTTTGTTAGTCGATGCTTTTGAAGGCCCTATGCCTCAAACACGTTTCGTATTATCAAAAGCGATAGCTTTAGGTCTTAAGCCTATCGTTATTGTTAACAAAGTAGATAAAGAAAACTGTCGTCCAGACGAAGTACACGAAAGTGTATTTGACTTGATGTTTAACTTAGAAGCAACGGAAGATCAATTAGATTTCCCTTGTATCTACGGTTCATCGAAGCAAGGATGGATGAGCACTGATTGGAAAAAACCAACAGATAATATCATCCCCTTATTAGATGCGATCATCGAGCATATCCCAGCTTCTAAAGTACAAGAAGGTACTCCTCAAATGCAGATTACGTCATTAGACTACTCTTCATTCGTAGGTCGTATCGCGATCGGTCGTTTAGAGCGTGGAACTTTGACAGAAGGAATGCAAATTTCTCTTTGCAAAGCAGATGGCACGACGAAGAAAATGCGTATCAAAGAACTTCAAGTTTTCGAAGGTCTAGGAAAAGTGAAAGTAGATAAAGTAGAGTGTGGTGAGATTTGTGCCATCACAGGTATCGAAGATTTCGAAATCGGTGACACGGTTGCAGATGCAGAAAATCCAGAGGCTTTAGCTCGTATCGCGATTGATGAGCCTACGATGAACATGTTGTTCACGATTAATAACTCTCCATTCTTTGGTAAAGAAGGTAAATTAGTTACTTCTCGTCACTTACGTGATCGTCTTTTCAAAGAGACAGAGAAAAACTTAGCCTTGAAAGTAGTTACAACGGAAAGCGAAGATAAGTTCTTAGTATTTGGCCGTGGTATTCTTCACTTGTCAGTATTAATCGAAACGATGCGTCGTGAAGGTTATGAATTACAAGTAGGTCAACCTCAGGTTATTTTCAAAGAAGGTGAGAATGGCGAGAAATTAGAGCCGATCGAATCCCTAGTAGTAGACGTTCCTGCTGAGGTTGCTGGTAAAGTAATCGAATTAGCGACTCAAGGTAAAGGTGAGTTGTTGATTATGGAACCAAAAGGTGACTTACAACACTTAGAATTCAACATTCCATCTCGTGGTTTGATTGGTTTACGTTCTAAAGTATTAACAGCTACATTCGGAGAGGCAATCATGGCCCACCGTTTCATCGCTTACGAACCATTCAAAGGTCCAATTCCAGGCCGTATCAACGGATCATTGATCTCGATGAACACAGGTCCTGCAATTCCTTACGCGATTGATAAATTACAAGATAGAGGGGTGTTCTTCATCGATCCAGGTGAAGAAGTTTACACAGGGATGGTAGTAGGTGAGCACAATCGCCAAAACGACATCGAAGTGAACCTTCAAGCTGCGAAGCAATTAACGAATATGCGTGCTTCAGGTACGGATTCGAATACCAAAATTGCTCCTAAATTAAACTTCTCATTAGAAGAGTGTATGGAGTTTATCCAAAAGGATGAATACTTAGAAATCACTCCTAAGTCTTTACGTATGCGTAAAATTTGGTTAGACCCGAATGAGCGTAAGCGTAACGAAAAGAAGCCAAGCTAATATTTCAAAGGCTGCCCTCACCGGCAGCCTTTTTTTTATAGCCTTAGCGCAGGTCTCTCTTCCAGAAAATAATATTTCTCCGGCAAACAGGGCTTTAAGACTCCCATCCAATAGGGCGAAGGCTTTTTCAAGAAGTACCAGGTAGCGCCGCTCCAACTTTTCAACCAGTCAGAGTCGCGGTACTTAATTTCCTTACCTAAAATTAAATGCTCTTGTCCACGTGCCTCCGTGGGCTCTCGGACATAGGCAAATTTCATACCCTCGTGTCGCCATTGTACATTTCCACTGGAGGGCCACCTTCGTGTCAAGGTATCCTTCACTCCTGTATTTGCCCACAGGGGACTTAGATGGGATTGAATCCAAGCCGGTTCTAAGCTAGCAGGCAAAGAAGCAATCGAGGAAGAACCTCGAGACGTAACCCATATGGCATCCCCCTTGTATTGACTCAGATAACCTTTTGGCTCCGTTGGATTGGTGGGAATAAGCACGAGTATCACCCACAGAAAAGCGAGTCCCTTCCATTGCCTAGGTGCCCAAACCATGATTGCGATGCTGGCGAAGTAAAGTATCAACTCCAACCCAGTCAAGTGTAAGAATGGAATCACCGACGTCACCCTCTCCACCCAAGCAAACATCATCCCGTGAAGTAACTGAAAGCTACTTGATAGTAAATAAGCCAGAGGCTGAAAGGCCCATTCAGGCAAAAAAGCGCCCAAACTGAGAGTAACGAAACCCAGAAACAGGGCAACAAAGGAGAACAAGATCAAGAAAGGATTCAGCAATAGAAACGAGAGCGGATGTGGTAGCTGATGAAAATAAGAGACAATCAGGGGCCAGGTAAACACTTGAGCCGCTAAAGCAACACAGGTCAACTCCCAAATTTTCGTTAAAGGCCAACGCATCCATCCTCGAAAACTAATCAGCTTCACCCACCGCTGCTGAAATGCAATCAATCCCCAAACCGCTAAATACGACAGCTGAAAACCCGGATCAAATAAGGAAGTAGGATGTATAAAAAGCAGGACAAAGGCGCTAAAAGCTAAGGTATTCAAGCTTTCCTGCCTTCGCAAAAAGGTCTTAGCAAACAAGATCACCGAAAACATCCAAGCAGATCTCAACACGGGCAAAGAAAACCCACTAATCCCAGCATAACACCAAAGCAAAGCCAGCATCAGCCCGAAAAACACCCATGGCCCAGCCGGTCTTAATTTCAACAAAAAGCCGAATACTAGGCTTAAACCCAGATACAATAAGCCCACATGCAAGCCAGAAACAGATAAAATATGAATCGCGCCTAAAGCGGAATAGGTCGACAAAGTTTCAAAATCAATCTTCGTCTTCACCCCTAACAGCATCACCTCTGCGACATCCCGATCACGTCCAGGTTCAAAAGCGCGTTCTAAAATCTTCACAAAAAAAGCCCGTGCATTTTCTAAAAAAGGAATGCTCCCCTCCCCTTTCTCTACCATTCGAATTCGATCCGCCGAAATATAGGCAGTTCCACCTATCCCTTTCGCGGCATAATAGTCACGCCAATCTTTCTCAAAAGGAAAAAGAGGGGCTGCAAAGGGTTTGATCGATTGCTTTACCACATAAAGATTCCCTTCCTGCGGTCTTCCTATCTGCTTGGATAGATAGAGATGAAACAGAGCGGGTCGGGCTACCCAAGATCCGCCAGAACGAATACCTAAACTACGCGCTAACACGGACCAGGTTTTTGGTTTGGACTCGACTGCACCCTCGACTCTAAACACAAATCCATCTGTGGGAAGCGGCTGAATAACGGGTTTTAAATAGAACGTCCAAGCCATCGCGAATACGATCAGCAGGGAAGAAATTCCGATGCTTCGTAAAAGCCGAGAAGGGAAAAACAAGCAGGGCAAGACCAGCAAAGGCAAATACATACCTCCAGAAAGAAGAATTCCGATCATCCAACCTAGCAGAATTCGGACAAAAGGGAAACGAGAAAAATAGGAAATCATCGATTAGGCGGAAAGGCCTAAAGGTAGAATTTTTTAGCAGCGATTAGGGATTCCACCTCATCAGGAACTAGATATTTAATCGACTGTCCTTGTTGAATACAAGAACGAATATAGGTGGCTGAAATATGTAAAACTGGCGCCTCAATGCGCTGAACGTTCTTATGCTCCCATAAATCAGACGCCGGTTCCTCCCCACGTGGGTACACGTAGAGGCCATAATAATCAAGTATTTGGTGGTAGTTTTTCCAGCTCTTGAACTGTTCCAGGTTATCGCCGCCCAGGATTAACTTGAACTCCGTGGTAGGATGACGTTCGGCTAAATGCACTAGCGTATCGATCGTATAGGAAGGACGCGGTAATTTAAATTCGATATCCGAGGATTTGAAGGCGTAATTATCTGAAATGGCACGTTCTACTAGATCGAGGCGATCAAATTCGTGCAATAAGGATTTACTCTTCTTGTGTGGATTTTGAGGGGAAACGACGAACCAAATTTGGTCCACCTCCGTCTGATTTAAAACAGCCTGCGCAATGATCAAGTGACCCTGGTGAATCGGATTAAATGAACCAAAAAACAGGCCTACCTTCATGATTGCTTCAATTTATCAAACAGCGCCTGAGCCTCTGCAACGGCCACCTCTAATTGATCATTCACTAGAATGACATCGAATTGCTCTTGGAAAGACCACTCGAATTTCATTTTGAAAATACGCTTTGAAAGGGCCTCCTCGTCTTCTGTACCTCTAGAACGCAAGCGTTGCTCGAGCATTTCGAGGGTAGGCACTTTGACAAAAACAGCCAAAGCACGATCTCCATAATATTTCTTCAAAGCTAAACCTCCACGCACATCGACATCAAAAATCACGTGTTTACCCGTCGCCCAAATGCGTTCGATCTCAGACTTCAAAGTTCCATAATAGGCTCCTGCATACACTTCCTCCCACTCCACAAATTCATCGTTCGCGATTTTGGCGCGAAAATCATCTGGCGTTAAAAAGTAGTAATCCTTTCCGTGCTCCTCATGGCGCCCCCGCTTGTCACGCGTGCAGGCAGAAATAGAAAAGCCTAAATCAGCATTGCGTGCTAATAATTCTTTAACGATGGTTGTTTTCCCAGAGCCAGACGGGGCTGAAAATATGATAAGTTTACCTTCCAAAAATTCTGATGATTAAATGAACCAACAAAATAAGGGAATTAAGAGCAATATAAAGAGGATAATAGATGATATTTTTGACCGAATACTTTCTAGTAAACTAGTCGGGCATTTCGAATGACAGGAGGTCTTTAGTGCTTTGCGCAAGGCTAACTCTAATTCATGCCCTTCTTGACAGGGCAAACAGTGATCCTTATTCGCTAAAAAACGGGCTTCCTCCTCCGCTGACGCTTCTTTATCCAAAATACGTTGGATGAGCTTCAGGCAATCGGGTTGATGGGAACAATTCGTCTTCATATGATTTACAAACAGAGCGTCTAAAAAATAAGTTCCTGATTACGCTGACAACATGTCAGTTTTATAGCCTTTTTTCAATGCATACGAAGCTAGGGTTTCTTTCAGCATGGCACGCGCTCGGTGAAGCCTAGATCTAACAGTACCGATAGGAATATTCAGGATTTTGGCCATCTCTTCGTAGCTAAACTCCTCTAAATCACATAAAATGATGATCATCCTAAAATCCACCGGAAGGGCCTGAATGGCGGAGGTGATTTCATCACCTAGCATTTCGTTCACCGTTTCGGCCTGCAAATCCGCTTGAAAAGCTGGTTCAGGATCATCCTCCCCTGCAAAGGACTGCTCCACCCACTCAAATTCTACCTTAGCTGGGCCTCGGGATTTCTTGCGGTAATCATTGATGAAATTATTCTTGAGGATGCGGAATAACCAGGCTTTGGCATAGGTACCCGGCTCAAAAGAACCGATAAATCGAAAGGCTCGCATACAAGTATCCTGCACTAAATCGTGTGCATCGTCCTCATCATTCGTTAATCGAAGGGCAAAATTATACATCGCATCCAGGTGAGGCACAAACTCCTTTTCGAAGAGTGCTCTGGCTTGCGATTCGGTCAGCGCTGGGGCTGTATCAATTTCTGTACTCATGGCGGTTTATCTAGAAGATATACCCCAGCCTACAATTTAAACGCCAAAAAGAAAAGATGACAAAAAGACTTATTTCGATGAATTAAACAATTCGAGCAAGGCAAAGACGCCCAGACCTAAAAGTGTACTCAAAAATGCCTTCAGGAGGCTTAGGCCTAACAAACTGCCCGTGCTTGATTCTAACAAAAACAACACGATATGATGCGTAAACAACATGAGGGCAACGTAAGGGAAAAACCACAACCACTTCATCTCCGCTAGACTAATGGCCGAACGCTCATCATATCCGTTCGCTGGAGTTAAGATTTTGAAGAAAGTGGGACGCAGCCAAGCCACTAAAACGGTAGCGAAGGCGTGCATGCCGTGCGTATTATAAAACGTATCTAATAACCACCCGAGAGCAAAGCCTCCGATAATCAAATAAACGGGAGGTGTTTCGATAGGCGCCTTGATGATCGCCCACAAATAGATAAAGCAGAAGCCGTAGTAAAATAAGGCCAAATCGCGCAAGAACAACAGCTGCACCACGATGGATAAAATCACGCCTAGAACCCACTTGTATTGAAAGTTAGCGCCCATTTTAGTCGATTTTAGGTTTAGCTTGTTCCAATTTCGCTTGCTGACCCGCAAATTTATTCTCGATCACGTAGACATAACGCAAAGTAGAGAAATGCGTTAAAAGCATCACTTTGATGTCGTGGAAGGTGCCATCGTCTTGTAATCCGACTTTAGCCACAATTCCGATCGGAATGTTCGGAGGATACACCGCATTATAATCTGAAGTCACGATCGTGTCGCCTTTGACTACTTTCTTATACTTGGAAACGTCCATTAATTCCGCCACTTCCGGCTGATAGCCTGGCCATTTGATGTAACCTAACTCTCCAGATGATTTGATTTTCGCTGAGACCGTATTACTGGTATGTAGAACAGAGACGATTAAGGCCAAATTCTCAGTACAAGAAATCACTTTTCCTACCACACCGGTAGACGAAATGACGGCCATTCCTGGCTTAATGCCATCCTGTGAGCCTTTTTCGATCGTTAAATAATTTTGGGAATTTCTTGTACTCTGATCAATTACCTTACAAGCGATGGGCTTGTAGCGATCAAGCGCTGCTTTGCTAAAAAAGACAGGGATATCTGCTTTTTGTTGCACCTGCGCCTGTAATTGAAAGATTTGCTGGTGGAGCTTTTGGTTCTCCAGAGCTAATTCCCCATTAATATCACGTAATTGATGATAGGAAGCTACCTCTTGTCGAGTAGACAAAATCGACGCTGCCCAGGCATTCGTCGTATTGAAATAAAGGGTGTGCTGGTAATTATTGTAGGTAAACACAGACCAAAGACTGATAACCTGCAGCAAAATAAACAGAAGCAGATTTCGCTGACGCAATAAAAACTCAAACAGTTGATTCATCCCCTACTAGGTAATCAATACCGGACGGTATTTCTCTAAGTTTTTCAAGATTTCACCCGTACCACGAATAACGGCCTTCAATGGATCGTCAGCCACGTGTACTTTTAATTGAGTTTTCTTCTCAATACGCTTATCTAAACCGTGTAACATCGCACCACCACCTGCTAAGTGAATACCATTGTGGAAGATATCACCTGATAATTCCGCTGGAGCTCTTTGCAGAGTTTCCATAATCGCTACTTCGATTTTCGTAATGGAGCTATCGAGTGCATAAGCGATTTCTGAATAATTGATCAAGATTTCCTTCGGAATACCAGTCATTTGATCACGGCCACGGATTTCGAAATCCGCTGGTGGATTCTCCAATTCTGGAAGCGCTGATCCTACTTGAATCTTAATTTGTTCCGCAGAACGCTCACCGATTACTAACTTGTGCTCACGCAACAAATAGTCTTTAATATCACGCGTAAATTCATCTCCTGCCACACGAATCGAGTTTTCTACTACGATTCCACTTAGGGAAATGATCGCTACTTCTGTCGTACCACCTCCGATATCCACCACAAGGGATCCGTTCGGTTGTTCAATATCAATTCCGATACCAATTGCCGCAGCGATCGGTTCGTGTACCATATACACTTCACGTGCTCCAGCATGTTCTGCGGAGTCTTTTACGGCTCTTTTCTCTACCTCGGTAATACCTGAGGGGATACAAATCACCATTCGTAGAGCTGGAGAAAAGAAAGAATTTCCTTTGTCCATCATCTTGATTAAACCACGCATCATTAATTCTGCAGCGGTAAAATCGGCAATCACACCATCTTTCAGCGGACGAATCGTCTTGATATTATCGTTCGTTTTCTCGTGCATCATCATCGCCTGTCGACCTACCGCTAATACCTTGTTCGTATTACGGTCCAAGGCAATGATAGAAGGTTCGTCTACGACTACTTGGTCTTTGTGGATAATCAAGGTATTTGCCGTTCCTAAGTCCATGGCAATATCCTTCGAAAGAAAATTAAATAAGCCCATCTGATTTTGTGATAGTAAAAAACAAAATTACATAAAAATTGCCCTAAAATTTGAAAAAAAATGAATTTTCCATTTTCCCCGAAATAATTATAAAATAGGCCAAAGCAGATGCTCCGAATTACTTCCTTCAAAGAATCCCCTTCTTATTAATATATTACAAATAAATACCCGAAAAAAAATAGCGTAAATGGGCCAAATTAATCGACAAAATAATTTGGAATTATTATCTGATTTATTAGTTTTGTCCAAGTTTATTCAAAAAATCGTATTCATTACTCCGTTTGGTGATAAATTATGGAAGATTATAACAAGATCATCGAGTCCTTAGGTGTTAAATTCATCAAAGCGAGAAACATTAGAATATTACAACCTATTCGTATCAAGAATTTCTATGACGTAGAAAATTCGCTCTTGATATTGTACAAAGGCGAGGTGTCTTTTGGTGAAGAGGAGACTCCAGTGGAAGAAGGCGACATGCTTTTCATCCCAGGCGGAAAAATGATTAGCGTAACCTACGGAAACGCAGAAAAACCGAAAGCGGTGAACAACGAAGAGTTCATGACGCACCGCGAATTGTATTTTGACCAAAACACGGACGCATCTTTAATCGGAACACAACCGAATTCCTTCGGAATGGTGGCCTTCGAAGCTAAAGTATTTGACTCAGTTAACTTCTTCACTTCCTTAGATATTCCTCCGTTCTTAATCAAGCGCGACGATAAACTAGCGGCAACCATCCGCGAAATCTTAGAAGAAGATTTATCTGATGCAATCGGTAAAGGACGTATTATCAAAATCAAAACGGAAGAGATCGTTATCGAAGTGATTCGTTACATCATCGAAAACCGTTTATTCGTAGAGCAACTAGCGACGAACTCGACTTACTTTAAAGATCCACGCTTAATCGATATCTTCGCTTACATCAAAGATCATTTGGGTGGTGATTTATCAAATAAAGTATTAGCAAACGTTGCAAACGTTTCTGAAGACTACGTAGGTCAATATTTCAAGATGTTAACGGGTATCAACCCACAAGATTATATCGAATACCAACGTATGGAAGCAGCGGTAGGTCTACTTCGTACTACGAAGAAATCTATCCGCGCGATCGGTTCAGAAGTTGGCTACAAGGACACGGCTTATTTCTGCCGTCGTTTCAAGATGATGTTCGGCATACCAGCTGGAAAGATGAGACGCAGAGAGTCGTTGATGAATATTTAAAACAAAAAAGCCCGCTGATTTCAGTGGGCTTTTTTGTTAGTAACCGGTAGTCGGTAGTCAGTATCTAGTGTTCGATAGTCTGTAAATTATCCCGATTACTGGATACCGACTACTGACCACTGAAGCCGCCGCAGGCGGTGACTACAGTAAATACTTCAACTTCACTAACTCTCTCTCCGTCAAGAATCTCCAGCTACCGCGTGGAAGGTCTTTCTTCGTTAAGCCAGCGAAAGTCGTACGGTCTAGTTTTGTTACTTCGTATCCAAGGTGTTCGAAAATACGACGAACGATGCGGTTTTTACCGGAGTGAATTTTAACGCCGATTACGTAGCCGTCTGGAGTGACTTTGGCCAAATCATCTACTTTAATTTCACCATCTTCTAAAGTTAAACCTTCCTTGATTTTCTCGAAATCTTCGTCTGTCAAAGGCTTGTCTAGCTCTGCTTGGTAAATCTTCTCGATTTCGTTCGACGGGTGCGTTAACTTATCCGCTAATTCACCGTCATTCGTTAATAACAATAAACCAGTCGTGTTTCTATCTAAACGTCCCACCGGGTAAATGCGCGATTCAGTCGCGTTCTTTACGAGTTCCATCACGGTCTTGCGATCGTTCGGGTCTTCGGTAGTGGTTAAGAAATCTTTGGGTTTGTTTAATAATAAGTAAACTGGTTTTTCACGGTTCAACTTGCGGTTACCGTATTTCACAATGTCCGTCGGCTTCACCTGGTAGCCCATTTCTGTGATTACCTTGTTGTTTACTTTGATTTCACCCGCTTCGATTAATTTATCAGCATCGCGACGAGAACAAATTCCCGCGTTTGCGATGTAGCGATTTAAGCGAATTTCGTCTGAACGACGATCGGTTTGGGCGATTTTCTTTTGAATCTTCGAAGGAGCACGCTCCTTGTAGCGATCTAATTTGTATTGTGGTTCGTAGGCAGGGCCTGCATCGAAACGAGAGCGGCTTTTAAACGTCTCTCGGTCTGAATAACGTGGATTGCGACTTCCTTCCGGACGTTCGCCACGCTCTGCAGAACGCTCTGTACGCTCCTCATAGCGACGCTCGATGCGTGCTGTTGGATTCTCATCACGCGGCGTTGTCGACTCTTCTGAACCCTCTACTTTTGGGGCCGCATTGCGATCCCAGCGATTATCGCCTTTGTAAGGTGTACGTGTTGGATTTTCAGTTCTGCCAAAAGGCTTGCGTTCTCCACCTTGATATGGTTTGCGTTCACCACCTTCGCGGTTGTCGCGGCTGAACGGTTTACGCTCACCATCAAATGGCTTACGGTCTCCGAATGAACGACGCTCTCCACCTTCGCGGTTGAATGGTTTACGATCTCCTCCTTGATACGGTTTACGCTCGCCATCAAATGGCTTGCGATCACCGAATGAACGACGCTCACCGCCCTCACGATTATCGCGATTGAATGGTTTACGATCTCCTCCTTGGTAGGGCTTACGCTCGCCACCATCTGAATTGTATGGTTTGCGCTCTCCTGAAAAACGATTGCTTGATTCTGTTCTAGGTGCTCGAGGTCCGCGTGGGGCTCCTGAGTCATTGCGAGGTCCGTTAAAATCACGGCCTCCTGAAGATCTTCCTTCTGATCTTCCAGTAGATCTACCTTCAGATCTTCCTGTGGATGCACGACCTTCTGATGGTCGGCTGTCACGACGGTTATCGTCGTTTGAAATTCTTTTTCTCATAATTGTACAACATCACTGCTGGGAATAAAAGATGACGAACGTTTGTCATCTTGCTTTCGATTGTCGAAATTTAGGCAAAGCTACAGAAAATAATCGAGTTTGTGTTTATTTTTACGTTACATTCGTCCACTATGAAAATCGTAAAGCCATTTAATTCAAGCGTTTACCTCTTTATCCTGACGAGCATCTTCTTGCTTAGCGGATGCAATTATGACGCCCGATTGTTTAAAAAGGCGAAGCAAAATTTTGAATTAGGGGAATATGAGTGGACGATTCGGGAAGTGAAGCCTTTGGCCCAAAGATACTTCAGAGCAGCAGAAACAAACTATTTCGTTGCCGAGTCTTATCGTCTATCCAACCGTATACAATACGCCACTCCTTATTATTTAATCGCCAAAGAGAAGGGCTACGAAGACAAAAACATCAATCTGCACCTGGCTTACGCTGCAAAAGCCAATGCGAAATATGCGGATGCGAAAAAATACCTGAAAGAGTTTATCGATTCCAAGCCCTCGAGAGAATTAGTGGTGAAGGCAGAAATCGAGTTAGATAATTTACCTGCCGTAGAGGAATACACGAAAAAGCCGAGCCCCGTGAAGGTGCAGGGATTAGTAGGAAACACGAATCAGGCGGAGTTTGGGCCTATTAAAATGGGGGACGAGCTGATTTTAACGAGTTCAAAGAAGCCGCTGATTTATAAGAATAATGGATTACCGTTTTTGGGTTTGTATAAAGCGCGCTTGAAAACGCCGGGGGAAATCGAAAAGCTGGAACTGTTTAGCCCTAATTTACTGGATGCGAATACGAACGAGGGGACGCCGGCCTTTTCGAAGGATGGAAACCTGATGGTTTTTGCACGCGGTAACTCAGGTAAAAGTAAGGATCCTTCGCCAGATGTGGATTTGTATATTTCGACCAAAAGAGACGGGGGTTGGTCCACTCCAGAACGTTTAGCTATTTCGGATTCACTAGGTTGGGATGGAAGTCCGGCCTTTTCAAGAGATGGAAAGACGCTTTATTTTGCTTCGAATAGACGTGGAGGAAAAGGCGGATTGGATTTATACCGAGCGCCTATGGACAATTCGGGACGTTTTGGGCGACCGATCAATTTAGGTTCTACGATTAATACACGAGGTAACGAGATCTTCCCTTATGTTTCTGAAGATGGTAAATTATACTTTTCCTCTGATGGACATCCCAGCTTAGGTGGTTTGGATATTTTTGTGGCGAGTCGCAGTGGAGATGAAATCCAAATCGAACATCTAGGAGTACCTGTGAACTCGGTGGGGGATGATTTTGGGCTATTTTTATCGGATGTGACACAAGGCTACTTCAGCTCAAACCGCGTGGGCGGAAAAGGAGATGATGATATTTATTATTTCGAGTCGACCGGTTCAGAAGACCGCTGGTGGTCGACGGAGACCGCCCTAATAGAAAACACAGAGCCAGCAAAAGTGGCTCTCTATCACCTTCGGACGCAAGTCTTGAATTCGAGAAACAAACCGATTGCGAATGCAAAAGTGGGCGTTAAACGCAATGGCGAAATTCAGCCAGTGATGTTTACGGATGCGAAAGGATACTTAGATACGATAGATTTGAATCCAGCCGACCAAATCAGCTTCAACGCCAGCAAAGAAAAGTTCTTAACGAAGCGTAGCGAATTCTTGATGGATGGACGCGAGATTCCGAAACAACTTTTGAAGAAAGAATTAACGGATACGACTTTTGAGCATAAAATCATCTTAGGCTTAGCCGAAGTGGGCGAGGAATTAGGGGCTTTATTTGACGTAAATCCCATCTATTATGATTTAGATAAGTCGAATATCCGTCCAGATGCCGCGGTGGAATTAGATAAGATTGTTCAGGTATTGAAGGATAATCCAAGTATTTCCATCGAATTAGGCTCTCATACAGATGCCCGTGCCAGTGCGAGCTATAACTTGAAATTATCTCAACGACGTGCCGAATCAGCCGTTAAATACATCATCGAACACGGAATTGAGGCCGCAAGAATCAAAGCCAAAGGCTACGGTGAAACACAACTCATCAACGGATGCTCTGATGGCGTAGATTAAGCACACCAAGAAAACCGCCGAACTGAATTTAAAATTACAGACCTAAATGACTAATTACGTTTTAAAAAATGCTTCCATCGTTAACGAGGGAAAAATCACTGTTTCAGACATCCGAATTTCGGAAGGCCGCATCACAAAAATTGCCTCAGACATTACGCCTGGCGCTGGCGATGTGATCATGGACCTAAGTGGGAAACACGTTTTTCCAGGAATGATTGATGATCAGGTGCATTTTAGAGAACCCGGTTTAACTCACAAAGCAACCATCGCGAGTGAAGCACGTGCAGCCGTGGCTGGGGGTGTGACTAGTTTCATGGAGATGCCTAACACGGTGCCGAACGCATTAACACAAGAATCTCCTTCTTCATGGGAGCCGGAAACGATAATTTAGAGGAAGTTTTAAAAACAAATTCGCGCGACGTTTGCGGAATCAAAATTTTCATGGGCTCCTCGACCGGCAATATGCTAGTCGACAATACCCAAACATTAGAAAAGTTATTCTCTAGCTGCGAAATGTTAATCGCCACCCACTGCGAAGATGAGCCTACGGTTCGAGCTAGAACTGCTCTTTTCAAGGAAAAATACCCAGAAAATGCGCCGGCCTACATCCATCCTTTAGTAAGAAACGAGGAAGCTTGCTACCTATCCTCTTCGATGGCGGTGGATTTAGCGAAGAAAAACAATACCCGCTTGCACATCTTGCACATCTCGACAGAAGAGGAATTAGCCTTGTTTGAGACTGGAAAAGCGGTGAAGGATAAGAAAATTACCGCCGAAGTTTGTGTCCACCACCTGTGGTTCGATGCGGCACAATACGATACATTAGGCAATCAAATCAAGTGCAATCCAGCCATCAAGGATGCCCGCCACAAGACGGCTCTTCGAAAGGCTTTGATCTCTGGAGAATTGGATATTATTGCCACGGATCACGCACCACATACCTGGGAGGAGAAATCACAGGAGTTTTGGAAGTCTCCATCTGGCCTGCCTTTAGTGCAACATCCTCTCCTTTTGATGATTGATTTAGCCAAAGAAGGTCACATCAGCCTCGAGCTCATCGCCGAAAAAACGGCGCATGCAGTTGCCGATTGCTTCCAAATCGAGGAGCGTGGCTACATTCGCGAGGGCTACTGGGCTGATTTAGCGATTGTGGATTTAAATAAACCACAAACCGTCTCGAAAGAAAATGTGCTGTATCAATGCGGCTGGTCTCCTTTAGAGGGACACACCTTGTCTGCCTCGGTGGAGCATACTTTTGTTTCTGGCCATTTAGCCTATTCGAAGGGATCCTTTAATGAAGCTGTCAAAGGAAAGCGCCTTTTATTTAACCGATAACATGTCCTCGCTCCTCCCCTTCTTTTCTCCTATTGGGCTAGAAGCCGGCTTAGATGAAGCTGGGAGAGGATGTTTAGCGGGTCCAGTGGTGGCCGCAGCGGTGATTTTACCTCGGGATTTTCACCATCCGTTTTTGACGGATTCGAAGCAAATGACCCTGAAGCAGCGCAACGAATTAAAGCGTCTGGTGAGGGAATACGCGATTGACTATGCGATCGCGGAGGTAGATGCTGCTAAAATTGATGAAATCAACATTCTAAAGGCGAGTATATGCGCGATGCATCTCGCGGTGGATCAACTGAAGGAGCGTCCGGAGCACCTATTGGTCGACGGAAATCGTTTTTACAGCTACCCATTAATCCCGCATACCTGTGTTATAAAAGGGGATTCGAAATATTTTTCGATTGCCGCTGCCTCTATTTTGGCCAAAACATACCGAGACGAACTCATGGAAAAAGCCGCACAAGAACATCCTGGCTATGGTTGGGAGCGAAATGCAGGTTATCCCACCCTGCAACATCGCAAGGCCATTCTGGAAAAAGGCTTAACAAATCTTCACCGAAAAACGTTTAGGGTAGAGATTAAATAATTCTGTAAATTAGGACCCATATGAAATTACGCTTCCTCTTTCTTTTATTCATCGGCTTTTCCGCCATCGCACAAGACGCGTCTAGAAAAGAACGTGCATTGCGTTTCGGGATGCAGCAGGATTCTATTTACAGAGGGTCACAGGCCTTAGCTAAAAAAAGAGGTATTCCTTTGCAGCAGACACTAGGAAAGGGAAAAACGTTAACATTTCAAGGCTTTTCGGAGATCGGTGAAGCGCTTTATTTGACAACAGAGTCAAATGCGCAAGCGGCAAAAATGACGAAGACTAACCTCTTATATCCAGGAGGAACGATGGGTTTAGGTTTAACAGGGAAGTCGGATTCGATTAAAGGAAAACTGGGTATGTGGGATGGAGGAGCTGTTTTAGCGACTCACCAGGAGTTTGGGGGAAGAGCGGTGGCCCAACAAACTATGACAGGTACGAATGAACATGCGACTCACGTGGCTGGTATTTTAGCGGCGGGCGGAATTAGCCCATCTGCTAAAGGGATGGCATACGAGGCGGATTTGAAGTTTTGGGACTATTCAAATGACAATTCAGAAATATCGACGGCCTCTACCTCTTTGCTGATTAGTAATCACTCCTATGGTTACCAAGCGGGATGGGTGTATGACGAGACGAAGAAAAAATGGCAATGGTGGGGGAATGATGCGGTGAGCGAGACCGAAGATTTTAAGTTTGGACTTTATGATTCAAACACACAGACTTGGGATCGCATTGCCTACAATGCCCCTAACTACCTAATAGTTAAGTCTGCAGGAAATAGCCGAAACCAAAATGGCCCCGCTTCAGGTGAGTATTATTTATTAAAAACCTCCTCAGATTCTTCGAATAAAGCGCGTTCGAAAAATGATGGTTTTGATATTATTTCTACCTCTGGGACTGCAAAAAACATTCTTACTGTGGGTGCAGCGTCACTTTCATCTGTTATTCCGACGAAAGCCTCCGAAGTGACTATCTCTAGTTTTACGAGCTGGGGACCAACGGATGATGGTCGAATTAAGCCAGACGTAATGGCAATCGGAACGAGTTTATTCTCCACGGGAAATGCGAACGATAAGAGTTATATCACCCAAAGCGGTACCTCCATGTCCTCCCCCCAAGCGGCAGGATCCTTGTATTTGCTTCAACAATTATACAATCGTCTAAATAAAAATACATTCATGCTGGCGTCCACCCTGAAAGCGGTGGCCATCCATACCGCTTTAGATATGGAAGCGGTAGGTCCAGACTATAAAACAGGGTGGGGGCTCATTCAATTAGATAAGGCGGCGGATTTGATTAAAAATACGGGCAACGCACATTTATTGACTGAAGGGAAATTAGCCCAAGGGGCGACGAAAACTTATACATTTACCGCTTCGGGGAATGGCCCATTGCGTGTCACTATGGCATGGACGGATCCAGAGGCGAGCACCTCGTCTGCTTTAAATGACCGAACACCTCGTTTAGTAAACGATCTCGATATTCGCTTAACGAGCGGATCCTCTACCTTCCAGCCTTTCCTTTTAGACCCCGCTAGCCCAGAAGCCTTAGCGGTCAGAGGGGATAATATTAGGGATAATGTGGAACAAATTTTGGTTCCTAATACACTTCCTGGCCAAACATTTACGCTAACGGTAAGTCACAAAGGAACCCTGAGAAATAGCAATCAAGACTATGGCTTAACTGTTTCAGGGATCGGTGGGCCAGCCTATTGTGCCGTAACGCCTAGTAGTGCCTCGACAGACTTCAAGACATTTAGCTTAGGAGCAGCAAAGGATTCCACTGGGTTAAATCCGGTGTTTACCGCTGAATTAGGAGCGAATGTTCCCGTAAACTTCAGTTTCGCGGGTAGCAGCGCAAAAAAAATTCGCTTGTATGCTGACTGGAATCAAGATGGTGATTTCGCTGATGCAGGAGAGGAATTATACAATTCTACGAACACTGGTTCAACGATTAGCATTCCTAGCACCCTGAAGCAAGACAATTATTACCGCATGCGTTGGGTTGCGGTCAGTGGAACAGGCGAGGCTCTTTCTTGCGGATCGGTGAGTGCGGGGGAGACGAAAGATTATGCCTTGCAGATTCTACAAGCCTCGAAAGACTTTAGTGCGGTTTCCATCACGCAGTCGACGGCTGGATTTTGCGAAAGCAATGGCCCCACGAATTTCATTGCGCGCATCAAAAATGTGGGCGCATTAACCCAAACGAATATACCTGTCTTGTTAGAGATCAAGTCCGGCGCCACCTTAGTGGGCACGGCCACAGGAACTATCAGCAGCCTAGCTTCGAGTAGAGAGACCGACGTGAATCTGACTGGAAATGCCACATTAGCTGCTGGAACGAGTTATTCATTTACATTGAAAACACAATTAAGCGGCGATCAAAACAATGCAAATGACTCCTTTGTCCTCAGCAAAACGATAGAAAGCCCTACTGCTCCTGTGGTGACGGGTACGATTTGTAGTGGTTCCTCCGAATTGAGCCTAGCAGCGACGAATGGAAGTCCACTTTGGTATAATGGGAATACCCTGTTAGGGGCTGGTGCGAACTTAAAGACTCCGTCGACCGGGACTTTTTATGCGGCATTTGATAATTTGAATACGACGATGGGGCCGGCGACAAAGGCGGCCTTTGGCGGGGGAACGTATTATTCCAATTTTGGCCCTGAACCGATATTTACAGTGACACAACCGACTATTTTAGAATCAGCTACGGTTTATATCGGAACATCGGGAACCGTTACGTTCGGAATTTTTGACAAAGAAACAGGGGAATTAGTGGCCTCCGTTACGAAGGATTTAACGGCAACGCGCACTTCGGCAAATTCAACGACGATCAACAGTCAATTAATTGACGACAAAAACGATCCCGGGCAAAAAGTCATTTTAAATCTTCCTTTCCCTAAGGCGGGGAATTATATATTCTCCCACGCTTGTTCGAATGGCGCGTCCATTTTCCGTAGCAATCGGACGGCTGCAGATACGGTAAATGCACCTACAAATATCGGATATCCGTATGCTATTCCGGGAGTCATCAAATTAACGGGAGCGCTCTTCAATGGTGGTGAAATTCAATCCGGCTTTTATTACTTGTATGGAATGAAGTTCAAATCCTACGCTTGCCCTAGCCCAAGAGTAGCCGTAACTGTCACAACTGGTGAAAGTCCTGTGGTGACGGTTAGTCCTACTGGAGCGTCCACAGTATGTTTAGGAGATAAAATCACCTTAACAGGTACCGCTGCCTCGGGAACTCCTAACTACCAATGGTTTAAAAATGGCGCCGCTATCGCAGGAGCAACGACGAATAAATTAGAGGTGAACACCTCAGGTGTGTACACATTGAATTCTAGCTTTAATGGCATCTGCCCTGTTTTATCACCGGCATCGACGGTAACCGCGTCTACTCCATTGGAACCCCTTATCACCTTTAATCAAGGCGTTTTAACGACTTCGGCAGGTAAAGATATTCAGTGGTATTTGAATGATGTGGCCATCAGTGGGGCGACAGCTACGACCTATAAGCCGACGGCTAATGGAGTTTATAAGGTCAAATTACGGGATGTGAATGGCTGTTTAGCTACAGCGAGCTACGGGATTACCATTTTAGCGGTGACGACAGATAATCCATTTACCACGCTGTATGCGTTCCCTAATCCGGCAACGAATCAATTATACATTGGTATTCCGAATACTATTTCGGCGTCGAAAATTCGCGTTCGCCTGACAGATATGCAGGGTAAGGAGATTAAAGATTATAGAGTGGAGAGTAGAGAGAATAGATTAATGGTGGATATCTCTTCACTTCCTACAGGAAATTATGTGATTAGCTTCCCCGAGCTGGATGGCGAGGCTTCGATTAAGTTCCAGAAGAACTAATTATTTTTTAGTCCAAACAAAGATCATCCGAGGCGACTCTAGCTCATCAAATGCTGATAAGTTATAGTCGCCTCTTAGGTCGACTAAACTCAAACCTGCTTGCGCTGCGTAAGAGACAAAATCATTCTTTGCGACTAATTCCACTTTCTCCACAAACGAATAGGTTTTCCCTTGATCGCTAAAGTCAATGGACTTGTACAAATACCCTTTTTCAGACCAACGTTTGATGTGAAATGAAATCCCCTCTCGCTCTATTGTTTCGACTGGAACTAAATTCGCTAAGACATGGGTGGGATTAAAGAAATCCAAGACTAAAATGCCGCCGTCTTTTAGACCGCCAGAAAAGGTGTCGAAGGCTTTTTGGTTATCCTGTTGATCATCAAAATACCCAAAACTCGTAAAGAAATTAAAGATCGCATCGTACTGATTTTGCAAAGGCAAGGACTCGCGCAAATCGTGGACAAAAAAGAGGAGATCCTTGTTTTCGAAGGCCTGAGCAGCTTCGATGTTAGACGGAGATAAATCAAAGGCGTCTACCACGAAACCTAGACTTTGTAGCGTAATCGCGTGGCGACCTTTACATCCCGCTTTGCATACAGAATATGGTAATAAGGAGAATCAAACCAGGCACTAAACCACTCTTTATCCTCCATTATTTGCGAATGCTTACATTCGTTAAAAAATCTTGATAGGCTAAGGCAATACCCTCTTTCAACTCAATTTTATGTTTCCAGCCTAAGCCATGCAGTTTTGACACATCCATTAACTTGCGAGGAGTTCCGTCAGGGCGATTCGTATCCCATTGAATGCTTCCTTCAAATCCGACGATTCCCTTTACCGATTCCAGTTCCGATATTGACTAATTCTGAATCACTGTAGGTCTCCATCAAATAGACACAAGCCTCCGCTAGGTCATCGGCATGTAAAAATTCGCGCATAGGTGATCCTGATCCCCAAAGCGTCATGGAGGCATCTCCACGTTCTTTGGCCTCATGAAACTTACGAATCATCGCAGGCAAAACGTGTGAATTTTCTAAATCATAATTATCGTTAGGGCCATACAAATTCGTAGGCATCACGGAGATGAAATCACAGCCATATTGTGCGCGGTAGGCCTCACACATTTTAATACCTGCAATTTTAGCGATGGCATACGGCTCGTTGGTTTCCTCTAAATAGCCACTTAATAAATAAGACTCTTTTAGCGGCTGGGGAGCTAATTTAGGGTAAATGCAAGAAGAACCTAAGAACTGTAGTTTCTTTACTTTATTGATAAAAGAAGCATGGATAATATTGTTTTGGATGGCCAAATTCTCATACAAGAAATCAGCACGGTAGGTGTTGTTTGCAACGATTCCACCTACTTTTGCTGCGGCTAAAAACACATAATCCGGTTTTTCAGTAGCGAAGAATTCGGCTACTTTTACCTGATCACGTAAATCTAATTCCGCTGAGGTTTTTAACAACAAATTCGTGTAACCTAGGCTCTGTAATTTTCGAACGATCGCGGAGCCCACCATTCCGCGGTGACCTGCTACGTATATTTTTGCTTCTTTTTCCAATGAATTAATCGACTTAAGACTCTAAAAAATCCTTGCAAAAATACACAAAGTCCGTCAGGTAATAAGTTTAATTCGTAGTTTTGGGAAATATTTTTAGGTCTCACCTATGATTTTGCGCGTCCTTCTTTTCGGCCTACTACTTTGTTTGAACCTTCCCACTCAAGCACAGAATCGCGCTATTACAACAAACAAACCTTTGATAGACACCTCCGTTCACGAAAAAGGCTTATTTAATGGTCGATTTTCGTCAGGATTAGAAGGCAAGGTGGAAGAGGCGAAGAAATTCAAAGAAGATAGCAAGGCATTTATTGAGAGTCTAGGCGTAAAGGATTTAGGCAAAAAAATAGTCAAGACCGCTAAGAAAAAACTGCAACCACGCGACGAATACGCCGGCATCAAAACGGAACACAAGTTAGGGAATTATGGTAGCGGAGTTCGGATGACGGTGGAAGAGGTAAATGTGGTGAAATATGTCGAGGATGAGGCCCTAAGTCCTTATTCGCAAGAAATAAGCATCTTCGATCCAGCACAATCGCGGGTTGTCACAATCCCTTTGAAGGACGCAAAAAATGCACAAATCTGCCATGGACCCTTTAAAAAATACGTCAACCAAAAACTGATCGAAGAGGGTTTTTATTACATGGGAGTGAAAGATGGGCGTTGGGAAAATTATAGTTCAGAAAATGAACTAGAGAACAAGGTGTATTACGAAAAGGGCTTCACCGCGGGTTCCATCATACATTATTACGATGCTTCGAAGAAAAAAATCCAAGAAGTCATTCCCCGTTTCTACGGCAAAATACGAGGCACCTATTACGCATTCTACCCGAATGGGAGCTTGAAAGAGGATGGCCGATTGGACGATAGCGTAAAGGTGGGTCGTTGGAGAGAATACCACGAAGTAGGAAGTGGGGGTCGATTAAAGAAAGAATGGAAATATGGCAAGGATAAGTTTGATACAACTGAACCCCTCTTAATTCAGGAACGTGATCAACAATCGAAGATTATTTTTCAAACGAAAGAACCAATCTCTCGACACAAACCGACGAATCTTCCTCCGATGGACTCAGAGGACGATGAAGATTCCGAAGAAGATGATTCTACCAAAGAGGCGAATTTAGTGCGAACTGATCTTGCTTCCATTTACCAGCCTTTTTTAACTATTCATACCCCGGCGGACTTCCATCCGGCTTTGTCCACTGGTTTTATAAATACCCCACAAACACCCCCTGATTTCGTTAGTTAATTTCGAACTATTTGTCATTAATTAAACAACATCACATGAAACAATCAGAATACATTCAATCCTTCTTGAAAGGGGATTGGAAATCAGGAATAGCGGTCTTTTTAGTTGCTCTTCCACTTTGCTTAGGAATTGCGCTGGCCTCGGGAGCGCCATTATTAGCTGGCCTAGTGGCTGGTATCATCGGAGGTACCGTAGTCTCTCTTTTATCCGGATCTGAATTATCCGTGAGTGGACCCGCTGCAGGTTTAACCATTATTGTGGCAAACGCCATCACAGATTTAGGTTCATTCCCCGGCTTTTTAGTAGCTGTCATTCTCGCGGGTGGAATTCAAATTATTTTAGGTTTACTAAAACTCGGAAAAATAGGTGGTTTCTTCCCCTCCTCTGTCATTCGAGGCATGCTTGTTGCCATCGGAATTGTGATTATTTTGAAACAGATTCCACATGCCATCGGGGATGATTTGGACTTTATTGGCGAGTTTGAATTTGACCAAAAAGATGGAGAAAATACCTTCTCAGAAATCCTAAAATCCCTAGCGGACATTAAAATAGGGGCCTTATTGATCTCGTTGATTGGCCTTGTTATTCTGTTTTCATGGACAAAATTAGGAGAGACAATCAAGTGGATGAATGCATTACCTGCTTCGTTATTCGTGGTATTAACGGGTGTGGCGATCAATGAAAGCTTCCCATTTTGGGCGTCAGATTGGTTCCTAGGAAATTCAAAAGACCACATGGTAAACTTGCCAATTTTCGCATCAAGTAGCGAAATTTGGAGCGGATTGGTATCCCCCGATTGGACATTTTTTTCAAACCCAAAAGTCTACTCCATCGCCTTTACCTTAGCCATCGTGGCTACCTTAGAATCTCTACTTTCATTAGAAGCGAGTGATTCATTGGACCCATTAAAGCGAATTTCTTCTCCTGATAGAGAGCTATTAGCCCAAGGTACTGGTAATATAGTGAGTGGTTTACTGGGTGGTTTACCGATCACATCCGTTATCGTTAGATCCTCTACGAATATTTATGCAGGTGGTAAGACGCGGATGTCGGGATTCTTCCATGGAATTCTCTTATTGGTAGCGGTACTTTTACTTCCACTCTATTTAAATAAAATCCCTTTAGCCTGCTTAGCCAGTATATTATTGTACACG
>JBEBBJ010000004.1:0-58389 GCA_041158445.1 Bacteroidota bacterium | reverse complement strand
ACGAAAATGGCTAGGGCGACCAACAAAGTCGTTTTAGGCCATTGAATCGCCTTGTCCAATAGACGTGTGTACGAACCCGAAATCAATTTCTTCAACAAACGCATGAACAGATTGCCCTCTGGATTTCCCTGGTGCGATTTCAAGATGCGGCTCGATAAAAACGGAACCACCGTCAGCGAAACCACTAAGGACGCGACGATGCAGAAAATCACCGCCATCGGTAAACTGCGGATGAACTCCCCAGATGCTTCCGGTAAAAAGACCAAAGGCATAAAGGCAATAATCAGGGTAACCGTGCAACCTAAAACGGCCATTCCGATCTGATTCGTGGCTTTTAAAGTCGCATCTAATCGGCTATACCCATCCCGCATCCAGCGTTCGATGTTCTCCACCACCACAATACTATCGTCCACTAAAAGACCCAGCGCCACCACTAAACCCACAATACTCAGCTGGTTCAAGCTATAGCCCATAATATTCAGTAAAATAATACCGATGGCAAGGGAAAGCGGAATCGAAATCATCACGATTGAGGCTGCGCGTAAACCGAGTGGTAAAAGCGTCAACGCTACTAACAGAATCGCGATGATAAAGTCCTTCATCAAGCCGCTTAGACGCGTATTCACGTTTTCTGCTTGATCAAAATTCACGACTAGGTCGATGTTCTTCGGCAAGGTCTTCTTGAATTGTTCAATGACCGGCAGGTAATTGCTCTGAGTTTTCGCGATGTTTTCGCCGGATTTTTGGGCGGCAGTGACGAATAAACAACGGTTTTGATTTAGTCGCGTGATGTGATTTTCAGGGGCATAATCGAAATAGACATTCGCCACATCCCTCAAAAACACGTTTTTGCCCTGGTAAGAGAACACGATGGTGTTCTTGATCTCGTCGATGTTTTGGTAATTACCGGACGTGATAATGTTGTAGGATTTCGAATTCTCTACGATACTTCCGCCGGGGATGTTCGCTATTTCGCTTTGGATGGCTTGCAAAACGCGGTCAGGCGAGACTTGCATCTGAGCCATTTTTTCGATGTTCAAATCGATCTTCACCTGCGCATCAGGTAAGCCAGAAATGGTCACTTTTTTCAATGAGGTCACCTTTTCTAGGTCTTCTTGTAAGCGTTCGGCGGTGGTTTTTAATACGTCTAAAGACGCATTATTCGAGATCAACGCCATCTGCAACACGTTCGTGCCGGATGGGGTGGCTTTTTGGGCTTCTAATTTGATGACCTCTTTTGGCAGATCTCCTTTGATACTATTCAGTTCGCGAACGATTTCCGAATATTTCTCGTCCACATTCACGCCATACTTATAATAGACAGCGAATACAGCTAAACCATCACTAATGCTCGTATTGATTTTGCGTACATTCTCCAGTTCATAAAGCCGCTTTTCGACCGGCTTCACCACTAATTCCTCCATATCCTCCGGACTTGTTCCCGGATAAACGGCGATGATTGGGAATTGCGGGGCATTCATGTCTGGATCTTCAACTGGTAATTCTTTACCGCGTAGTTAGCTATCTTCATAATTAGCGGACGATTTTAATGGCTGAACCGGCGTCTAAATAGGCGTTTCCGCTGGTGATTAAGGATTGTGCGTCTTCTAAACCGCCAGATACGAATACCTTTCCGTGGTCGATACTTGAAATCTGGATCTTCACTTTTTGAGCTGTTTTCCCGTCTTTCGTCACGAAAACATAGCCTTCCGTTGCGTTTCCATCTAGAATTGCATCATACGGAATCACCCAAGATTTGATCTTTTCACGAGGGGTAATTTTAGCCTTGCCAAAAAGCCCCGCTGCCAGCTTCGCTGTCGGCGCACCACTCACCCGCAAACTCACCCAAAGCGTCCCCGTCACCGGATCCACTCCCTCGGATTTCGCTAGAACGGTTCCGCTAAAAGATTTATCGGAAACGGCATCGATCGTAATCTGCGCTGGATCACCAGCCCGCGTCGCCGCCCAATCCCGATCGCTCAAACCCACCTTTAATACCCAATTTCCCTTGTTCGCCCCGTTCAATAAAACGACCGGCGTTCCAGGACCTACGACCTGACCATCGTTGGCTAATTTCTTCAACACAAAACCCGATTTCAAGGCTCTGATTTCGGCATAACTTTGATTAAAAGCCCCTGCATTATAGGCCTCCTGTGCGATCTCTAGGCCTGTTTTCGCGTTTTGGTATTGCTCCAAAGTCGCCACGCTATCGCGGTATAAATTCTTCGCTCGCGCATGATCACGCTTCGCTTTTTCCAACATAATTTGAGCTTGTTGCACCTGCGCCTTGATTTCTGTGAGGTTCAAACTCGCTAATAATTGCCCTGCTTTCACGGCATCGCCCTCTTTTACGAAAACGTGTTGGATGACACCGCCTATTTTGAAACCCATATAGGTCTCGTCCTCCGTTGTAAAAACGCCAGAGGCCTGGATGGGGCGGGAGGTGGATTCCTGTTGCAAGGAAATCACGGAAACCGGAATGACGTCACTGGTCACCGCAGCGGCTTCTTTCTTCTTCGAAGAGCAAGCGGAAAATACCGCGATGAGGGAAAATAGTAGGCAGATCTTTTTCATTAGAGTGGGTAGCTAGCGGCTTCGCGCTCGTAAGCGGCTGCGGCGATTAATACGTTGAATTGTTTTAATTGGTAGTTGATGGTGGCGTTCATCCATTGATTTCTGGCGTCCACCGTTTCTAAATAGGTGCTCACGCCTTCCTTGTAGCCTTTTTCGATCAGACGTAGGTAAGCGGAGGCCGCTTCGTAGGATTTCGTGGAGGCTTGAAAACTCACTAAAGAAGATTGTACATTTTTCTGAGCGATTTCGGCCGCCATATTGAATTGCTTCGAGCTGAGATCGTAGGCATTTTTCGCGGAGGCAATATCGAGTTGCGTCTGCTTTATTTTGTACAGGTTACGTTTCCCGGTGAAGATGGGAATGTCCATTTGCAGGCCTAGGAAATAATAGGCGCTTTTTGAGTTGATGTTTCCCAAAGTAGACTGCGAACCCAGATTCACAAAGCCATTCAACTTAGGTAAGTAGAAGGCTTCGTTCATCTTTAAGACCGTCTCTTGAAGCCCAATGGATTTCGATAATAAAGATAATTCCTCCCGCGCTCCTGGCGTAACCGTGTAAACGGCAGCCAAAGCTTTTTCTACCTCAAAGTCGATGCGAATCTCCGCGCGCAATTCGCGGTTCAACAAGAAATTAAAGTACATCTGCGCCGCTTGACTCTGCTTCGCAGCATCGGCCATTTGAGCTTGGATATTCGCGATTTCGCTGTCTGAACGCAATAAATAGGCCGGTAGCCCTTTGCCATTGGCGAGTAATTTCTCGTTTACCTTTTTGCCTTCTATGGCTAGATTGAGGGCATTATCATACACTTTTTGAAGGCCTAGACTCAATAAATATTGGTAGTAAGCCGTCTTGATCTGCTTCACTAGCTCGCGCTTGTATAGTGAAACATCTTCGCGTTGCAGGCTGATGGACTGCTCCTGAATTTGCTTGTTGTAGCTGATGTCCTTGTTGTAAAGCGGCATCGTCGTTTGGACTTTCACATCGTAGAAATCGCGGGGAAAGAAATTCGTTTCCACGTTAGCGATCTGCGGGAAAGCCGTGCTTTTTGTCAATGCATTCAGCGTAGAATAGACCGGATTCAACAAGTCGCCCACGGGGAATGCGATGCTCCGACCACCTTGACCACTTTGATAACCTCCTTGGAAGGCTACGGTGGGTTGATAAAGGCTTTGTGCGGTTTTCAAGGCGATCATCGCCTTCTCCACCTGAATCGTTTTTTGCTGCAGCGTGATGTTCTGTTGGAAGGCCGTGGCGACGTATTCGTCGAGGACGGACTTTTGGCCAAAAACCGGCAAGGCAAATAAAAGTAATAAGTATCTCATCTTAGGCTTTTTTCATCGTTTTTAATAACCAATCTAGCGAATCGTGCATCGTCTGCTCCATATCTTCCGCTGGAACTAATTTATCTAATCGTTGTCTAATGGCCAGCGAAACTAAGCCATGCACCATTCCCCAAACCGCCATGGCTACCGTCTCTACTTTTGTAGAAACTAATAGCCCTTTTTGCATCGCCTCATGAACCACCATTTTTAGGGCTTCCAAAGCCTGATCGCCACTGGACCAGCCTGCACCCATATCGATTAGGGCAGACATAGGAGCCTCTTGAATGAACATTAAATCATAATATTCCGGATTTTCTAGGCCAAAATTCAAGTAATTCACCCCCATCTGGTGTAGTCTTTCGATGGGATCATTGATTAAGGTTAACGCAATATTTTGCGAAAGCATTTTCTCAAATCCTGACTCGCAGCAATGAAAAAGAATCTCATTTTTATCCTTAAAATACAGATAGAGTGTCGTAGGGCTATATTGTATCCGTTCTGCGATCTTGCGAACAGATACTTTGCTGAAGCCCTCCTCCACGAATAATTTCATCGATGCCTCTAGGATCAAGGACCGAATCTCCTGCTTCTGTTTCTCTTTTCTGGCGACTATACCCATGTTTTTTGAATTACAGCGTAAATATACTTAACAGTGTTAAGTTTTCAAAATTTAGTATTTTGCATCAAAACCAAGAAACGATGAAAATCAATTTTATCCATAAAATCCAGCACATTGGCATCCCGGTTCACAATATGGAAATCTCGATTCCTTTTTATGAACGCCTCGGCTTCGAGAATGTGATGGAATCGCCCTTTGAATTTGACGGTGGTTTTGGCAATTGCGTGATGATGAAAAATCACGAGGTAATTGTCGAATTATACCAAATGCCGGAGAAGCAATTAGCCGAAATCAAGCAGCGCCAAGTAGGTCACATCGACCATTTCGCCATCGACGTGGAAGACGTAGATTATGCCTTCGAAGCCCTAAAAAAGGCGGGATTTGAGATTATAGAACAGGAGCCCACCTTTTTAGCTTTCTGGAAAAACGGCACCCGTTTCTTCAATGTCAAAGGGCCGAGTGGCGAGATCATCGAATTCAATCAGATACTCTAAATAGAAAAAGGCGAACCACTGGCCCGCCTTTTTACCCTTAATCTTTCACTATAATTCGTTGATGTTGGGTAATTAGTTCATAGCGATGATATCACGCTTTACCTCCGTTTTAATCGTAAATGACTTAGATGATATCATATTTTTGTGTGCATCTAATACGACCATTCGGTAGTTTCCATCTGATAATCCCGACAAGTTGAACAATTTTTGCGATGTGATTCCTTCCTTGTGAATCTCGTTATTTTCTCCATCGTAGATGAGTACTGTGGCTCCTGCTTTGGCAGACACCATATATTTTAATTTACCTACTGATTCGATGTTCACGGGAAGAGATAATTCTGCTCCATTAGCGGCAGAAACGACAAACAGGCTGGCTGCAAAAATGAACGCAGCAAATGTGTACTTTTTCATAATGCTTGATTTTTAATAATACTTAGGCGGAATGATTTCCGTTTGTTGTCCCAAAACTAGGCGTTTAACATTACCTCCCAATTAAATCCGCGTTAATTTTCATTTTTTCAAGAAAGTTCTTCTATAAAAAATGCAAAAACTTGAAATTGTGCAATAAATCAGGGCAGAAAAATGAAATTTTCTGTGAAAAACACCCATGTTATGGAATTGTTAAGAAACTATAACCTCATTTAACATTTCCTTAACAAAAGCCTAACATACGCATAACGCTTACCCTCCGTGATGGGTGTACTTTTGTGTCGAAAAAAAATCACCAGTATTCTTTTATGAAATCAATTTACAAGTACACCAATCTAATCATTCTATTCTTAACGCTCTCTGGAGCGGCTTTTGCACAAGAAGGTACCTTACGCGGAACTATTAAGGACGCTAAAACAAAAGAAGACATCATCGGAGCAACCATCTTAGTGCAAGGCATTAATAAAGGAGCTGCAACAGACATTAACGGTTTCTTCTCTTTCGCTAAACTTCCAGCAGGATCTTACTCTTTAAAGATCTCTTACGTAGGTTACGATTCTAAAATTTATGAAGGAGTTAAAGTAGAGGCAGGTCAAGTAACAGACTTGAACCTTGCTATCGAAGAAACGAGCTCGACATTAGCTGAGGTGAAAGTTGTAGCACAACGTTTAACTAACACGGAGGTTTCAGTAATCTCTGAAATTAAAGCTTCTCAATTAGTTGTAAGTGGTATCTCAGCTGCACAAATCACGAAAACCTTAGACCGTACAGCGGCAGAGGTTGTGAAGCGTGTACCAGGTGTTACCATCTTCGGTGAACGTTTTATCAACATCCGTGGTCTTAACGAGCGTTATAACACAGTTCAACTGAACAACGCCTTCGCTCCATCGATGGAAACAGATGTGCGTTCATTCTCATTCGATATCATTCCGGCAGGTCAAATCGACCGTATTTTGGTATTCAAATCTCCATCAGCTGAAATTCCAGGTGAATTCGCGGGTGGTGTAGTAAAGATCTTTACGAAGTCTATCCCAGAAAATAACTACTTAACCTTAGATGTTTCTAGCTCATACAGAGAAGGAACGACGGGAGAGAAGTTTTTTACAACGAAAAACTCGAACCTAGCTTGGACGGGATTTGACCAAGGGTATTTCGATTTACCTAAATCATTTCCTATTAACAGAACAGCTTTAATCGGTTCTTCACCAGCTGGACTTGATGCGATCGGTGCATCGTTAAAAAACAATTGGCTAGCTACTCAATCATCTGCTTTGCCTGATATTCGTGCCTCTCTTTCTGGTGGCCTTAAATTGAATGCTGGTGATGTAAAAATTGGAAACGTAACAGGTATCAATTACTCAAATACTCGTTCAATCTTCAGAATGGAGCGTAATGATTGGGGATATTCTCAAATTGGAGCAACGGGTGAGCCAGACGAAATTTTCTCTTTCGTAGATAACCAATATTCAAATGCGATTCGTGTGGGTGTTTCTCATAACTGGTCAGCAAAGCTTCCAGGGGGATCTGTATTTGAGTTTAAGAATTTATTCAACCAATTATCTAATACGCAGTATATCCAGCGTTCAGGATTTGATAATGGTTCTAACTGGGATATTCGTTCATTTGATCAAGTTTTCCGTGGTATTTATACAGGTCAATTAACAGGGCGTCATGAATTTCAAGATGGTAGCTTGAAAACAGATTGGATGGTAGGTTATAATGCAGCTTACCGTAACCAGCCAGATTACAAGCGTTTCCGCTATAACGTAGATGGGACTAATTCAAGTTTATTTATTCCAAATGGTGCGGCACAAACATTTATTTTAGGTCGTACGTACATCAACATGGATGAGAGTTCTTATACTGGTGCATGGAATTTGGATAAGCGAGTTAAAGTAGGTTCAGATAAGGAATTAGACTTTAAAACAGGTTTATTCTATGAAGATAAGGTACGTAATTTCGGAGCTAGAAATATTGGTTACGTAAAATCAACCCCTACCTTCCAAACGACTTTACCAATCGATCAATTATTCTCTCCACAGAACTTTAATTCATCTACTGGAATTAAAATTGACGAGCAAACTAACCCGAATGACTCTTACAAAGCGACGAATAATTTAATCGCAGCTTATGCATCAGTTAATTATGCAATTGGTAAGAAATTCAACGCTATTGCGGGTGTACGGGCAGAACAAAATAGCCAAAAATTAAACTCTGCTGACTTAGTAGGTAAGGCAATTAACTATGACAATACGCGCTTAGATTTATTGCCTTCATTGAACTTAACCTATAACTTCTCTGAGAAATCACTTCTTCGTTTAGCGTATGGTAAGACATTGAATAGACCTGAATTTAGAGAGCTTGCTCCTTTCTCTTTCTATGATTTCGTAAATAATAGAACGGTATCAGGTAATCCAACGTTGAAAAACGCAGATATTCAAAATTTTGATTTCCGTTATGAATTCTATCCAACGCCTTCAGAGTTAATTAGTATTGCTGCATTCTACAAGGACTTTACTAATCCAATTGAGGTTGTGTTCGCTTCAGGTGCTAATCCGGTCCTAAACTTCTCAAACGCGAAAGCGGCTTATTCAACAGGTTTAGAGGCAGAATTAAGAAAGAACCTAAACGCAGCTAATCCATCTTCTTTATTAGGTAAAACAAGTTTGGTATTTAACGGAACCTATATTATTAGCCGAGTTAAGTTAGACGATGCTGTGGCAAAAGATCAATCAGATGATCGTCCATTACAAGGTCAGTCACCTTATATCATCAATGCTGGTTTGAACTACAATGATGCGAAAAAAGGCCTTCAGCTTAATTTGAATTATAATGTTATCGGTAAGCGTATTTTCGCTGTGGGTAACAACTTTGGTTCACCTTATCCAGACTGGTTTGAAATGCCTCGTAACGTAATTGATTTCAATTTCTCGAAGCAAATTTCAAAGATGTTAATGATCAAAGGTGGAGTTAGTGACTTGTTAAATCAAGGTAATACCATCTTACAAGACGGTAACCAAGATCAAGTTTTTGACAGAAACCAAGACCAAATCATTCAGAACTATGCACCAGGTCGTGTAGTATCCCTAGGAATTATCGTATCACCTTTTAACTAATAAATAAATTTCAACTAAATTTTAATTAAACACAAAATGAAACGCTTACAAACAAACATGTTTAAAGTTTTCGCGATGTTAGCTCTAGTAGTAGTAACATTAGCGGGATGTTCAAAAGAGGACGAAGTGTTCCCTTTACCTACAGTTTCTACTTCAGGAACTTTCGCTGGAACTCCAGGTTCTACAGTTACAGTAAAAGCAACAATTAATGCTCCTGCTGGTATTAAGTCTATCACAGTTTTGAAAAACGGTGCGGCTTTTGATTCTAAGATTTTAGCTGGTGAAAAAACGTATGAGTACGTAAAGGATTACGTTGTTGAAGGCGCTGCTGGAACAACAGTTAACTTTACTATTCAAGTAACGGATAACCAAAACCAAGTTTCTACTTTAGTAGCGATCCCTGTTGCAGTTTCTGCCATCCCTCCTAAGACGATTGTGGATGTAGAAGGTGTTATCGAAGGTAACGTAACTTGGACAGCTAACAAAATCTACCGTCTAAAAGGATATGTTCGTGTAGGTGAGGAAGCTGTGTTTGGAACTATTTCAAAAGTAGGTGTTCTTACCATCGAAGCTGGTACTGTAATCATTGGAGACAAGGCTACAAAAGGTACTTTAATCGTTCAACGTGGTTCTAAGATCAATGCTATCGGAACTGCTGCTGCTCCTATCGTATTTACTTCTGCTGAAGGTGTAGGTTCTCGTGCTCCAGGTGATTGGGGTGGTGTTGTAATTTGCGGTAAAGCTCCGAATAACTTGACTGGTACAGTTGAATTAGAAGGTGGTTACAAAGGATTCCACGGTGGTACTGTGGCTGATGATAATTCAGGTACTTTGAAGTATGTACGTATTGAGTACGGTGGAATTCCATTAAATCCAAACCAAGAGATCAACTCATTAACAATGGGTTCAGTAGGTTCAGGTACTACAATTGAGTATATCCAAGCTTCTTATGGATTGGATGATTCATTTGAGTGGTTCGGTGGAACTGTAAACGCGAAGTATTTGATCGCTTACAAAGGCACGGATGATGATTTCGACGTAGATAACGGTTTCTCTGGAAATGTACAATTCGGTTTAGGATACCGTGATGGTAACTTAGCGGATGCTTCTGGATCAAATGGTTTTGAGGTTGATAATAACTCAAACGGTGATGCTGCAACTCCATTTACTTCAGCGACTTTTGCAAATATGTCAATCGTAGGACCTATCGGAACTTCTTCTGCTTATGCTGATAACAACTTCCAAAATGGTGCTCAGTTACGTCGAAACAATAAATTGAAAGTTTACAATACGTTTATCACAGGTTACCCAACTGGTTTATACATTGATAGCCAAAAAGGTAGTGCAAAAACTAACGCAGCTAACGGCGACTTAATTGTGAAGAACGTAGTTATTGCTGGTACAACAGGTATTACTGGTGCATTCAAGTCATTAAACGCTAACGTTTATGGATTCGGAGTAGCTGTAGCTGACGAAGAGCAAATTGCTAAGACTGGTGCTTCTGGTACAGTTGCGACAAAGCCTATCGAAATCGGTACAGGTGTTAAGGCATCTGATTGGTTCAAAGCAATCGCAGGAAATAAGGTATTAACTTCTACAGCTAATACAGGTATCTCTTCAGCTTTATGGTCTTCACGTCCTACATTAACTTTAACTGCTGGTACTTCAGAGTCTTTAATCGGAACTGCTTTACCTACGTTAACTGGTATGACTGCAACGGATTATATCGGTGCATTCAAAGATACAGACTGGACTTCAGGTTGGGCTGAATATTCTCCTAACTCAGTTCTTTACATCAAGTAAGAATTAAACTAAAGGGCCACCTGTAACACAGGTGGCCCTTTTTTATACACCAATGAAAAAGATACTCGCACCAATATTCATTAGTTTATTTATTTTTTCAGCCTGCCATTCGAAAGACGAGGTAGAATATTATTTCTCAGATGCTGAACGAGATACGCTATTAACCAATGTGATAACCTACGTTTCAGAAAATGCAACTTACGCAAATACAGACACGAGGTTTCAAAAGAAATTTAGAGCAGAATATGTGAGCCGTTTGCCGCTTTACCATTTTGTCAAATTGACCAAATTAGAAAACGGAGAATGCTACTTTTTGCTTAGTCGCCCAGTGGCTAATTTGAAAGAATTACGTCGAGGCGTTGTAGGTAAGTTTACCTTGAAAGAAGGAAGCTTGCAACCAGAAAATTTTGAGGAAGTGGTAAATACACCTCATTACTCAGAGGAATTAGTGGTAGAAAGAGGAAGTTTTCTTTTCAAAGAATTAATCAAGAAAGGAAACCTCAATGAGTATTTAAAGATGGAGCATTATGTGGAGTGGCCTGATCAATACTTGAAATACGATAAAGAAAAGAAGACTTGGGTCTCTACCGGGGCACTTTAAGATAATATATTGGTGTAATACAGAAAATGCTGAGGGGAATCCCCTTAGCATTTCTTGTTTTATTGATATGATAATCTGATGTTTACATTTAGTTTATGCTAATAAATTAGCTTTGGCTTTCTAAACAAAAATATGAACAAACTATACACTTTACTTCTAATTTTATTTGCCGTTTCTTTCTCGGCTTCAGCACAAAAAGATTCCGATGCACGCGTCATTGTCATCACCACTGATGGTTACCGCTGGCAAGAACTGTTTAATGGAATCGATACATCCATCGTAAAAATGAAGCGCTTTCACCACGGTGATTCGGCTCGATTAATTCAGCAATATTACGCGCCTACTTTGAAGGAAAGACGGGAAAAGTTAATGCCTTTTTTCTGGGGTAAGTTAGCTGCCGCTGGTCAACTACACGGGAATAGAAATGAAGGTAGTCAAGTGGATAATGCGAATCCGTATTGGTTTTCTTATCCAGGTTATAGTGAGATCTTAACAGGTCAAGTAGATACGGCTGTCAACTCGAACGAATACAAACCTAATCCGAATACGAACTTCTTCGAATACCTGAACTCGTTGCCAGCCTACAAAGGGAAGGTGGCGGCTTTCGGTGCCTGGGATGCTTTTGATCGTATTTTGAATGAAAAAAGAGCGGGATTCCCGGTTGTGAATGCATTTGATTCTTATCCAGAATTAGAGAAGGATCCAGAAATGAAGATGCTGGCTAACATGTTAAAAGAAACGTTCAAGCCTTTTGGTATGGCTGAATCTATTGATGTATTTACTCATTACAAGGCGATGCATTATTTGAAAAAGAATAAGCCTAAGGCCTTATATATTTCTTATGGAGAGACAGATGAATTTGCGCATGAAGGAGCCTATAATCATTATTTAGACGCAGCACATCAGTTCGATGCGTGGGTAGGAGAGATTTGGGATTTTGTGAACATTGATCCAGATTACAAGGGTAAAACTACCTTGTTAATTACGACTGATCATGGTCGTGGAGATGCGATTAAAGCGCAATGGACCTCGCACGGGAATAAGGTGAAAGATTGCTACCAGATTTGGTATGCGATGATTGGAGCAAATGTACCGGCTTTAGGGGAGGTTAAATCTAAGGAGCAAGTATTCCAAAAAGACTTGATTCACAAGGCTGCTAAGGCCATTGGTGTCTCGTTTAAAAGTGAAGTAAAATAGGGGATTTAACAATTCCTTAACATGGGTAATGTAAATGCGACTTACCTTAGTAAATTGATTTTTTATATTAAACATATTTTTATGTTCGGATTAGATCCTACGTTGTTCTTCCTACTGTGCTTCTGTTTACTAGCCGCATGTGCTTTTGAGTTTGTGAATGGTTTTCATGATACGGCAAACGCAGTAGCCACTGTTATTTATACCCACTCTTTGCGTCCTACGCAGGCAGTTGTTTGGTCTGGATTCATGAACTTTTTAGGTTTATTAACGGGAGGCGTAGGTGTGACCATGAGTATTATCGGGCTGCTCCCCACGGAATTGCTCGTCGATACCAATGTGTATCATTCCATGGCCATGGCCCTTTCATTGCTTATCTCGGCGATTATTTGGAATCTAGGAACGTGGTATTTTGGTATTCCGGCTTCTAGCTCTCATACTTTGATTGGTTCCATTATTGGTATCGGTTTAGGTCACGCTTTATTGCCAGAAGCTTCGAATAAAGGTATTTCAGCCTTGAATTGGGATAAAGTAATTGAAATCGGACAAGCCCTTTTATTGTCGCCTTTGTTTGGTTTTGCCTTAGCGATTATCTTGATGTACATCCTAAAGAAGACGGTTACGAATAAGGAGATATTTAAAGAGCCAAAGAAAAAGTCACCACCACCCTTGTGGATTCGTTCGATTTTAATCGCGACTTGTACCTTGGTTTCGTTCTTCCATGGTCGTAATGATGGCCAAAAAGGAATCGGCCTTGTGATGGTTATTTTGATCGCCTTCTTGCCAGGTTATTTCGCTATCAATACGACCTTAGATATGCAGATGGTGAAGTCAAGTTTAGCTACGGTTCAAACGGTGACGGCTAAGATTGACACCATTCCTTTATCGGAAAAGGAGCGCGGTAATTTAGCTGATTTGAAACATTCAGCTTCAGATTTAGCGATCATCACGTCTCAAAATTTAACTCCAGCTACGCTGACAACGGATCAAAAATTTGCTATCCGTAAAGCGGCCTTGACGATTAATAAGCATTCGAAAAAATTGATTGAAAGTGAATCAGTAGCACTTTCGGAAAATGATAAATCGGCTTGGAAAAAGGCAACAGCAGGTTCAAAAGCTCCCTTCTTTACTTTTGGAGCTTCATCTAGCACTGGTATTGCTGGTGTAACTGATTTCGCTCCTAACTGGGTCATGTGGATGGTGGCCTTGTCTTTGGGTTTAGGAACCATGATCGGATGGAAACGTATTGTGGTAACCATCGGAGAGAAAATCGGTAAAGATCACTTGACCTATGCGCAAGGTGCATCTGCAGAATTAATTGCTTCCTTAACGATTGGTTTAGCGACGGCTTATAAGTGGCCTGTAAGTACTACACACGTATTAAGTTCAGGTATTGCCGGAACGATGGTAGCACAACGTGGTATTAAAAACCTGCAAGGTGATACGGTTAAGAATATCGTACTAGCGTGGATTTTAACCTTGCCTGTAACGGTTGTTTTATCAGCTGGTTTGTTCTTATTCTTCCGTTGGATTACGGGATAAGATTCCTTTGAAATAAATCCACGATCCGGCAGACAGGGCAAGTCCTGCGAAACCGAGGATAGTGATCCAAGAGAAAAAGAGTTGCGGCAGGTTCCAATTTGGAAAAATAAAACCTGCCGCAATTAACAATACATTGTATCCTAAGTAGCCAATCGAGTCTACGATATACATCAAGAAACCGATATTTGCTTTGTGTCTTGTGATCGCAATCATTCGTTCGAACACAGACGTCGTTATCGTTAAATAAGGCAAGTAAATGCCGAATCCGGTTAACACAATTAACCAAAAACTATTCAAGCCTTCTCTGCCCCAAAGTCCGGCAATCACCAGTAATACATAGCCTAAAGCGATGGCGCCTAAGCTGATAAAAAAGGCTGCATAATTTCGCTTGATCAGGACTAGACTTCCGTTAATCAAAAGGATTCCTACTGTGACCCAAATTTCGGTTTGGGAATAAATAGAAGGCACTCCTTGGTAGCCTAAATACTGCCAAATTTCAGGCGCAAAATCCGATCGAATACCGCGTAATAAAGACGCAAAAAGATACAGCAAAGCAATGGAAAGTATGCCTGGCCATAATTGCTTGACTAATTGTACGCGGTCTTTTTGGGTCATCGGTTGACGCTCCGCGCGATCTGCTATTTCTTCCGCTGTAGGGCGCGGAATCATCGTGAGCATCCACACGAAAAATAGAAAGGGTAAGGCATATAATAGCCCAGCTGAAAAGGGCATCCAATTTTCTGCTACGCCATAATTCAATAAAGAAACACCCACCGATTTAGAAACGCCATCCGCTAAAATGAAACTGCTTCCTAAAGCCGCGATGAATAATTCCGTATTCCTTTTGCCCTCTAGAAAGCCTTGTATGTAGCCGAAAATCATGCCCAGCGGGAGGCCGTTGATCAATAAAAAGAGTAGGTTGAAAGGTTTTGGCACTAATCCAAAACCGAGTAATGCGAGTTCTGCAACGACAATACTGAGAATAATGGCCCTCGCTCTTTTCTCCCAGGTGATGGAGGATACAAAAAATATGCCACACCATTTCGAGAGCATATAGCCCGCAATTTGGGAAGAGATGAGGATGGATTTCCAATGGATTCCCATGAAAAACTGTTCCTCATAGGTGCCCGCTGTAAAAGGTTTGCGAAATCCGTACACGCAGAAATAACAGCCAAAAGCCGCGACCATCGACCAAGCCGGATGCCAAGTCCATTTATTCTGATTTGCCGCTATCATTTCAAATTTTCCCTCAGTAGCTCAGCATAAAATTCGACAGGCTCTACCTGAAGATTCGGGATCTTAGCTAGGTCATCAAAGCGACGTAATCGCACCGCATCTTGATAGAATGGATTCGATTCAAATGCCTTGCATTCGATAGGGGACATGGGTCCACCCTGTAATTCCAAACTGATAACCGAAGGCTCACTTAACAAGGCAAAATAATCTTCCTCTACCGCACACAAATAGCGCTTAGCTGCCACATGTAAATGCACAGGCTCTGACACCGCTGGTACGAAATATTTTTGTAGAAAACGATAGCCTAATTCCTCGTGCAAATCATCAATTCCCTGATCCGGCGCATCATCTGGAAGCGCATGTAATAAGTGCCCTACATCGTGAAGTAGAGAGGCAACCACTAAACTGCTCGGCGCTCCTTCTGCCATCGCTAAATGGGCGGATTGCAAAGCATGTTCCCCTTGAGTAACAGGTTCTCCTCCATATTCCGAGTCACCTTGCTCATTAAACAGTTGAATGATTTTTAAAACGGGATCTTTCATGACGTATTTCTTTCAAATATTCTGTAAATTAGACCTATTAAATAGCCCAAAAAAGCCATTTTGGGCGATTTAAAAGAGATTTCACACGCGATTAATGATTCCGTAATATGACTGCAATCCCCTTTATTCGTCCCGCTATTTCCACGGATGAAAATTCCATTTTAGCTCTTTTAGAGGAGCTTGAAAATCGGGTATTTGATGCGGCAATTTTTACGCAAATTTTCCAAAACTATCTAGCGGATTCTTTGACCTTCCTGAAAGTGGCCGTTGCAGCAGACGAGCGCATTTGCGGTTTTATCTCTTGCAAAGGACAGCCCCTCCTGCACCACGAAGGGCTCGTATTTGAAATTCAAGAATTGATCGTGACCGCGTCACATCAGGGCAGGGGAGTGGGTCGTCAATTAATTGCTTCACTGAAGCCTGAACTTACTCAACTAGGAGCGAAATCATTAGAAGTTACCTCAAACAAAAGACGCAAAAATGCCCACGCATTTTACCAATCCGTGGGCTTTCTAAATTCGCATGAAAAGTTTACGATTTACTTTTGACCTAGCTGCAAAGCCTGCTTGATTTTCGTAAATATATCGTAGTTATTGTAGATGCCTGCGAAAGCCTCTGATCCAGGCCCGAAGGCAAAAACGGGGATCATTTGACCCGTATGCCCTTTCGTTGTGAAGGCACCTTTTACCTCGCCCGTTTTCATATTACCGCCCATCAAGGCAAATCCTCCTGTCTCGTGATCAGCTGTAATCACCACTAAGGTTTCTTTGTTTTTAGCGGCAAAATCGAGTGCATAACCAATGCTTTTATCGAAGTCCACCATCTCGGTAACTATGTAATCAGCGTCATTTGCATGTCCACCCCAATCGATCTGTGAACCCTCAATCATCACGAAGAATCCTTTCTTGTTTTGGCCTAAAATCTCGAGTGATTTTTTTGCCGAATACAAAAGCGCATCCCCTCTGCCTTCCATTACTTTAATCGGATTTTCTTCTGCGTACAAGGCCACTAATTTGCCTTTGTTCACGCCATCTAAAGTTAAATCTGAGTGAACTTGGTAGCCTTTTTTACGCAAGCTGTCTAACAGATTTAAACCATCTTTTCGCTTCTCGAAATACTTTCTGCCACCTCCTATCACCACATCGATATCCGTCTTTAAAAAGTCCCCTGCGATTTCTTCGTGCATGGAACGCGTACGTTGATGCGCGATGAAAGAGGAAGGAGTGGCATCGGTAATATCACAAGTGCTTACTAGACCCGTTGCGAGACCTTTCTTCTCCGCCAGTTCGAGCAAAGTCGTCGAAGGAACTTTCAAGGAATCCAATCCAATGGCTCCATTATAGGTTTGTTTCCCGGTGGCAAAGGCCGTTGCTCCCGCAGCTGAATCCGTCACATAATTATCAGATGCCTGGTTTTTGTGAAACCCTATTACCTTGATGCGCTCTAGGTTTAGGTGACCTCGGTTCGCCGTTAGGCCCGCATAAATTTGGCTGACACCCATGCCATCTCCGATTAAGAAAATGACATTTTTAGGGGCTTTTTGGGCCATGATTTGTGTGCTGATGAAGCACAAAAGGAAAAGTTTTTTCATGAGTATAATTTAGAAATGTATTCTGCTGTAAAACCAGGGGAGGTTGTCATGCCTTTTCCACCTATGCCGTTAATGATGTGAATGATATCGTCCACTACTTTCGTGTAGACCTCTGATTGCGTGCCTTGTAAATAAAAGCCAGCCCAGGTAGAATCCACAGTCCAATTATCTAGGTTTGTAATTCGTTTCGCCTCCTGTAGCATCATATCATTGATCTCTGAGGATACTTCAAACCCAAAATTCGCTTGCTCATTCGCCGGCACATATTCATGGGAATCCCCTAAAATGATGGAGCCGTCATCTGCTTGTTTGAACAAAATGTGGATGCCTTTTGCCTGTAATAATTTCTGCTCTGAGGAGGTGTAGATTTTTTTAAACGAAGGACAGGAATGAAAGCTTTCATATCTGCGAATCGTCAAGCCCGTTAAAATATTCGATTTCAAAATCTTCTTCTGCGGAGCTAATCGCATCATCTGCAATTTGCTAATTTTTAATTCCGAAGCTGGATAGTGTTCAGGTAGTAAAAATTGGGTATCGCGGCCGTTAGCAACGATGACTTGATCCCCCCAAAACGTTTGTTTTTTCGCCGTACTAATCATCGCAATACCGCGTTTTTTCTCCACGGCCACGACTGGGCATAAATTAAGGTAATGTAAACCCAGGTGCTTAATCATAAATTCCCGCACACGGTGCACCATCACTAGGGGATTTAAAGAAGCTTCTTCTGGGATGAATAAGCCGCCTTTTACATAGTCCTTTTTAAAATGTGGATTGATCTCTAGTGTTTCAGAAGCCGTGTACAAACGGGAGGTATAATCCCGGTCTTTGAACAGTTGAAACATCTCCTCTAACAAGGTCAATTCTTGGTCATCAGACGCGAGATACCAAGATCCATTCTTTACCACTGAAATATCCGTCTCTTCTTGAAGCTCTTTGTAAATTTTCAGCGATTTTCTGCCGTAATTAAACCAGGTATCTAGGGCTTGACCAGAGGGAACCGCCTGTCCAAAATTCCGGAAACTCGCCTCGTAAGGTTGTACATCCTTTTCTAAAAGCAAGACACTTTTTCCTTTTCTCAGCGCATGGTAGGCACAAAAAGTACCAATAATACCACCACCTACGATCACTAAATCGTACTTTCGATTCTTATACATAAGTTAAAACATCGGATATTTTCTCGATCAGTCCATCATTTGGATGTCCTTCTAATTGTTCACGTGTATGAGTGCCATTGCACACACCTAAAGCAATGCCTACGCCAGCATTTTTGCCGAAAGCTAAATCCACCGGAGTATCTCCTACGTTCAATACCTCCGACAGATTCGTAACGCCTAATTTCTCCATCGCATAGTGAATCATGGCTGGAGCGGGACGACCTTCGCCGTTCACTTCATCCGGAGTAACGGAAAGGTGAATACCTGAAGACGCATCTAGGGAGGGAACCCAGCCTAAACGGCCTAAAATGATATCGGCTACCTCGCGGTAAAATCCAGTGGTCAGCGCGATTTTAATTCCTTTCGCATGCAAGGCCTCAAACAAAACCAAGCAACCCTCCGTAGGATAGACGGGTTGCGTGCGGTAATGGTTTTCTAGAATCTCCTTAAAATCGGCATAGGACTTGGCAGCCAGTTCTGTAATTCGCGGATCACCTTCGCCTACTTGTTCCGTCCACAATAGGGTAAAAACATAGAGTTTAGCATAGCCCTGCAAGGCTAAAATACGCTCATCGCTCGAGTGCAATCCATTCTTCTGAGCGGCTAATTTGAAGCAATGTTCGACTTCGTGCTGGTCTTGGACGGTGGTGCCCGCCATGTCTAAAACGACTAATTTGATTTGATTCATGGACGAAGTTAGTCAGTCAAGATTACAAGGGTATTAAGCCCAAGTAACGAAATTGTTACGAATTTTAAATGGTATTTTTTAAAGATTTTCTGCGTCTAATTTTGGTTTAAAACGAAGCCTTAACACAGGCGTAATACTCGGCTGTTTTTCTTAACGATTTCTTATTTTTTTCGTCGAATCGCGTTTATATCGTTCATCTACTTTTGTGGCAAATATTAAATAAACAAACTCATATGAAAAACAATCTACAAATGGTTTTTGCTAAAATGAGCCCTAAATCGTTGATTTGGCTGGTTTTTGCAATGATTACTACGGTAAGTATGACCTCTTTTGGTCAATCTCGTAGTGTGAAGGGGACGGTTACTTCTTTAGAAGAGAAGGCGGGCATCCCGGGTGTCACTATCCGAGTTAAAGGAAGCACGAAAGGCTCCATGACGGATGCAAATGGTCAATATTCGATTGCCGTTTCAGGAAATGAAGTTTTACAATTTTCCATGATTGGCTACGCTGCGAAAGAAGTAGCCGTAGGAAATGTTTCGGAATTAAATGTCGTTCTAGCACAAGATCAAAAGCAATTACAAGAAGTAGTTGTGACGGCCTTAGGTATCAAGAAAGACGTTCGTAAAATAGGTGTGGCTATCCAAACAGTGGACGGAGCTAACACAATCAAAGCACGCGAGCCAAACGCAATCAACGCATTATCAGGTCGAGTAGCTGGTTTAACGATCGGTGCTCAGCCAGAATTATTACGTAAGCCGAATATCTCGTTACGTGGTAGCTCTACTGTTTTATATGTAGTAGATGGTGTGCCTATTAACTCTGATACTTGGAATATCTCTGCAGATGATATCGAAACGTACTCGGTTTTAAAAGGAGCTTCAGCGTCTGCTTTATATGGTTTCCGTGGAAAGAACGGTGCGATCTTAATCACAACAAAACGTGGTTCAGCTGACAAGCGAGGTTTCTCAGTAGAAGTTAATTCATCTACTCAATTACAATCAGGTTTCTACGCGATTCCAGAAGTACAAGACGAATATGGTCCTGGTGATCACGGTTCTTATGCTTTCGGTGATGGTAAAGGGGGTGGTTTGAACGATGGTGACTACGATGGTGGTTGGGGTCCACGTTTTAACGGACAATTAATTCCTCAATACGATTCTCCAGTAGATCCTATCACTGGTAAGCGTGCAGGTACTCCTTGGGTCGCACGTGGTAAGGACAACTTAAAGCGTTTCTTAGAAACGGGTATCTTGTCTACTAACAACGTTTCAGTAGCGGCAACAGGTGAGAAATACAACTTGCGTTTCTCTACTTCTCATATCTATCAAAAAGGTATTGTACCTAATACCCAATTGAATATGACGAACTTCAACATTACGGCTGATTACAAGTTCTCAAACAAATTAAAGTTTGAGTCGAACTTACAATACAACCGTCAATACACGCCTAACATTCCAGATGTTAACTACGGTCCTAACTCGATTATCTATAACATCGTGTATTGGGCTGGAGCAGACTGGAGCATGGATGATATGCGTAACTACTGGCAAAAAGGCAAGGAAGGTGTTCAGCAAATCTATGCAGAATACCAACGTTATAATAACCCCTACTTCATGTCATACGAGTGGTTGCGTTCTCACTATAAGACTGATATCGTAGGCCAAGCAGCTTTACGTTATACCTTTAACGAAAACTTGAACTTATTAGCTCGTACGCAAGTAACGACTTGGGACATGGTTCGTACAGAGAAATTCCCTTATTCTGCGGGTACCTACGGTCGTGATGAGCGTCGTGGTGATTACCGTGAGGATCGTCGTTCTTTATTTGAGAACAACACAGAATTATTATTAACATTCGATAAGGATTTATTACCAGGCTTTAACACGAAAATCAACGCGGGTGCATCTCAACGTGTATTCCAATACAAGTCGATCTTTGCTTCTACGAACTATTTGAACGTTCCAGGTTTATACAACTTCTCGAACTCGGCTCTCCCTGTTCAAGTAGCGAACTTTGGTTCTGATATGAATGTTCTTTCTGCTTACTATTCTGCAGACTTTTCTTACAAGAAATACTTAACGGTATTTGCAACTGGACGTTTGGATAAATTATCTACTTTACCAGCTGGTAAGAACTCGTTCTTCTACCCTTCATTCGGAGCGGTTTCAGTTGTGTCAGACTATGTGAACTTACCAGAAGTTGTTTCCTTCTTGAAATTCCGTGGATCATTTGCCAATGTAAAAGATGGTTTAACATCATCAACGATTGATAACCGGGCAGGAACTTATTCTGGAGAAAATTATAACTCTCCATATGATGGTCCTTCCTACCAAAACAACACGGTTTACTCAACTGGTTTCTACTACAACAACCAAACGGGTGCTACGTACGGTAACGAATTAAGCAATCCGAACTTGAATCCATCTGAAACTTCTCAGACTGAATTTGGTATGGACTTACGTTTATTCAAAAACCGTATCGGAATCGATGCTGCTTATTTCATCTCGAATGACGGTCCTTCGATCTTCTCATTACCTATCTCTTCTACTTCAGGTTATACCTCTGCATTAGTGAATGGTATCAAGACTCAGAAGAAAGGGTATGAAATCTCTGTAACAGGAACGCCTATTCAAACAGCTGACTTTAGCTGGGATGTATTAGCTAACTACTCTACTTTCGAGCAAAGGTTGACTGAAATCTACCCAGGTATCACAAACTTAAATACGTTCTTAAAAGTGGGTGATCGTACGGATAGATTGTATGGTTCAGCTTTCGTTCGTACACCAGATGGAAAAATTATTAATACTTCTGCCGGTGTTCCAGAAAGATTAACAGGAGCACAATCACAATTTTTGGGAAATACAAATCCAGACTTTGTTTTCGGCCTTAATAATAAATTCACCTATAAGAATGTGAGCTTAAGTATGTTGTTTGATGGTCGTATTGGTGGTGTTATCGTGAATTATACTCAACAACAAACCTACCGTGGTGGACGTCACATCGGAACGACACAAGGCATTTTCGCAGCTGCTCGTCCACAAGATGCTTTAGGTGTGAAGGCTTTTGTAGGTCAAGGTGTGGTAGTTTCAAACGGAGTTGCGATCAAGTATGATGCAAACGGTAAAGTAACGAACTACTCTGAATTACAATTCGCTCCTAACACGGTGAAGACCTTCGTACAAGACTACGTAAGTCGTTATTACAATACAAATGAAGGTAACTTAATGAGTCGTTCATTCGGAATGTTGAAAGAAGTAGTAGTAGGTGTGAAACTTCCCACTAAGTGGTTCGGAAAAGCAGTATCTGGTGCGAACGTATCTTTCGTAGGTCGTAACTTATTGTACTTCGCTGAGAAGAAAGATATTGACTTATCTCAATACATCACGGATGGAACTTCTGGTTCTCAAACTCCTTCTGTTAGAAGCTACGGAGTTAACTTAAACTTCACATTCTAATATTTTCATTTCTATAAATGTCACAAACAATGAAAGTTAAAAATATCATTTTAGGATTGTTAGGGTTCTCCTTACTTGCTTTAAGCAGTTGCGAGAAAACCTTCGATCAGTTAGAGAAAGACTCTAACCGCGCGGTACAGGTCCCTGCTTCTTTAGTGCTGCAGTCGATTGAATACAATATGATGAACGATAATGGTCGCCCATTCTCAGCAGAGATGCGTTGGAATCAGTTCTATTGCTCTAACTATAATTATTATGCAAATAATGAATATAATTTAGGCCAAATGCCCAACCAATATACAACGTTGAAAAACGTGGTAAAAATGGAAGAAGAAGCGAAGAAATTAGGTTTAGCTGATGTGAATGGTTATTCTGCCCTAGGCAAGTTCTTCCGCGCTTATTTCTTCGATCAAATGTCGAAGCGTGTGGGTGATTTACCCATGACGGATGCGTTAAAAGGAATTGCTAACACAGCCCCGAAGTACGATTCACAGAAAGTAATCTACGTTCAAATCTTAAAGTGGTTAGATGATGCAAATGCAGATTTGACTACCTTGATCGCGAAGGGTGAAACAGTTTCAGGAGATTTCTATTTCGGTGGAGATTTGAAGAAATGGCAAAAAGTAGTGAACGCCTACCGTTTACGTGTATTGATTACCTTGTCTAAAAAAGATACAGATGCAGAATTAGGTGTTAAAGCGAAGTTTGCTGAAATGGTAACGAACGCTACTAAATACCCAATGATGGCGTCTAACGCGGAGTCTTTACAATTTGTTTGGAACTCATTCAATAAGTATCCATCTAACCCGGATAACTTTGGTTTCGATGCGACACGTCAAAACATGGCTTCTACTTATGTAGGGTTCTTAACTTCTATTCAAGATCCACGTGTGATGGTAACCTGTGAGCCAGCTGGTTCGGATTTGAAAGCAGGTAAATTGCCATCCGACTACACGGCATACCGTGGAGCTGGTTCAGGTGATGCTATTGATGACATGGCAAAGAATGCAGGTCTTTCAAATGGAGCGGGTTTTGCTCCTGGGATCTATTCTTTCCAAAGTCGTTCACGTTACTACCAAAACTACACAGGTGAAAATACATTCATCGTGGGATATCCTGAATTATGTTTCAACATCGCTGAAGGATATGCACGTGGTTGGGCTACAGGTTCTGCCGAGGATTGGTACAAGAAAGGTATCAAAGCTTCTCATGCATTCTATGGTATCGTAGAAGGAGCAAATACATTCACGTATTCTAAAACGGGTACAAGAGATGCAGCTGACCAAACGAAGTATTCAGTTAATTTTAACTTCGATACGTATTATGCACAGTCAGCTGTTGCTTATGATGCAACGAATGCTATCCAGAAAATCGTTTCTCAGAAATACGCTGCTTTCTTCATGAACTCAGGTATGGAAGCATATTTCAACTGGAGAAGAACAGGTTTCCCAGCATTCTCTTCAGGAGTAGGTAACGGAAACTCAAATCGTATCGCGCAACGTTGGATTTATCCAACTACTGAACGTACGGCAAATGCAACAAACTACACAGCGGCGATCACTAGCCAATACGCTGGGAAAGATGATATCAACGATATCATGTGGTTGAACAAATAAATAATTGATGAAGGATTAACAAAAAAAGGGGAGACAATGTCTCCCCTTTTTTTTATGTTATCTCAATTTATTTCTTTGCTTTCGGTGCGCGAGCCTTCGGTTTTGCCGGAGCCTTTGCAGCAGGAGCTTTTGCTGTTGTTGTTTTTTTAGCTGCAGCTGGTGCAGCTGGCTTTTCTTTAGCGATCAAGGAAGCAAGTAATTTAGCTTTAGCTACTTTTTTGCTCTCTTTTGACTTCTTTTTAGCATCTTTTTCTGCTTTTTTTGCGGCTGCTTTTGCTGCTTTTTCTTTCGATTTAGCCGCTTCTTTCTCTTGTTCAGCGATTAACTTGCTGTATTTTTTTACGATTGAAGAAACAGATTTTGTCGTTTCGTTAAGTACTTTCTTCGCGTTTTTCTCTGAAAGTCCCTTCAATTTAGGCAAAATAGCCTGTGCTACTTGGTCGATTAATTTTTTGTTATCTTCACTCATACTGGTTTTATTTTATGTGATGATCAAAACTATGTAAAGAAATTGTTAAATAAAATTAATCTATGTTAACATTTACATAACATTGAAAAATTTAACATTGGAAATTAAGCCGGTGCGCTGAATTTCAGCCCTACAATCCCGGTAATAATGAGGGTAAGGAAGAAGAATTCGGATAGGTTTGTTGGATTTTTTAAGATAAAAATATCGCACATTTTGATCAAAATCAGGGAAACGGAGGTCCAGGTAGCTATCGCAATGGTCATGGGGATAGTCTTCATGGATAAGGAGAGGAAATAGATATTAGATCCCCCTAGGCCTAAATAAAGAAGTAAATAGCCAAATTGTACCCCTACGGCAGAACTAAGTAATGGATTTTCAACAATGGCATTCTTTAGAGCACCTAAATCTAGCTTACGCAAAGAAAAAGTCCAGGCAGCCTCTAATCCTGAGGCCATTAATAAATAAATCCAAGGTTTAAGCATAAGGGGTATACTGGTTCGTGAAGCGGCCATCGGCATAAAGATCGATGATCGCATATCCGGGTTTTGTTTGCTGGTAATTTCCAGCCCACCACGCTCCACTTACAGCACCATTACAACAATAGGTTACTCCGTTGTATTCTACTTTATCTAAGAGGTGAATATGTCCCGAAATAGCTAATTTAACGTTTGGATGCTTAAGGAACAAATTTTTCAACTCATGTGCATCTTCATGCATCCAGCGTCCTGGGACATTCCACTGGTTATTTTCAAAACGATTACCATCGAAGAAAATACAAGCAGCTAAAATCGGAATATGACTTACGATTAAAACGGGTTTGAAAGAAGGAATGGAATTTAATTCATTCTTTAGCCAGTGCATTTGGGCTTCATCAATCTTTCCCGTATACCATTTGCCCTCATTATTGGGGCTAATGCTATCTAAGCTAATTAAATGCCAGGCCCCAAGGTCTTTTGAATAATAGAAATCGGACTCTTGAATTTTATCTAAAGCAAATTTTTTCCCGTCTAAGATACTCTCTGGGCTTTCATTTTTCACCCAAATATCGTGGTTGCCTAATGACTGTACGATGGGAATCGAGAGCTCTTTTTCAACCACCTCACTCCACAAGCGCCACTGTTTTTCTGCTACGGATCTGCCACCTCTGTGTGCATCCATAATGGCATCGCCACTATTGATAATTAAATCGGGTTTATCCGGAAGGGATTGAATATGTTCCAAACATCTAGAAAAGCCTTTTGCAGCCCCAATTAAAGGCATCATGTGCACGTCTGTAATGTGTGCAATTCGAAAAGGTTTGTCAGGAGAGGAGGGGGTTTTTGCATTACCTACGAGCGGTAAGCTGAGAGCGCCTAGACCTAAGCCTAGTGTTTGAAGAAGGGATCTTCTGTTCATTTATCTAGACCAACGGAATCTTCTGCGTCCTAACATGCCAGACAAACCCGTTCCTTGATTCTTTTCGAAGTTTGCCACATATACCGGCTGAGTAATTAAATCACTTAAATGGCCCGCCATTAATCGCTGCGATTGTGCTACCCACTCTTGGTATTGGTCTTTCACGGAAACGTGTGAAGGTAAGTAGTTTTTGAAGATGCTTAAGTCAAATGACGAAGCACCAACTCCTGCACCTGAAAGTTCTCCATCATGCGCATTTATCATCTGTTCGATGTGGTTAGGCACCGGAACCATCATAGCAGGTTTTCCTAAATACATCGCTTCAGCTACTGACTCAAAACCAGCGGTAGAAATCAGACCAGCGCATTCCGTCATTTTGGCCAAATAATTCTCTGCATCAATCGGATGAAAAGTCAAGGAGTCTGAATAGTGATACGTCTCTTTACGAGCTGGATTATCCCAAAAACAATCCAATTTTACCTCCGGATTCGCATTAGACCAGTTCATGATATCCTCCGACAAACGGAAGTGGGTTAGATAGGCTAACCAACGCTCCCCTGCTTTCGGCTCGATATTCTTCACTTGTTGACGCAATAGGGGAGGAACCACCTCAATCTTTTCGTCATTTTCGATCGGACGGAAAGATAAGCCTAGTAATTTCTTAGAACCGATAGAGGTGATCAACGTGTTCATATTCAATAGTATACGATCGATTTTCTTATCTGCGATGCTTTCAAAGTTCTTATTTAGTAACAAGTATTGGTGACCCACAGACATCGTCGGGATCTTAGAACCCGATTTCAATTTATATAGACCCGTGATCGACTCATAAAAGTTCACAATTCCATCTGGTTGTAACTCTTCAATGAATTCTTCAAGTTGAGTGGCGCTATTCCAAAAAGTCTTGAAATTCGTGAACGCCTGTGCTGCCGTTTTAAATAGCTGCACCGATTTACCATTGCCAAAAATAATGGAAGGACTTTCGTATTGTAAAATAGGTGTATCACCGATGAAGTCTAAGAAAAATGATGGGATTTTACGGCCTTGGAATGAACCTACCGCATAACCAATCACCTCATGTCCTGCCTCTAACCAATCACCTCATGTCCTGCCTCGCGTGCGATTTGAGTAAAAGAGATCGCTTGCGTTAAGTGACCGCGACCTTCACCTTGTACGGTAAATATGAATTTTCCCATCTTATAATTCTTCTTCTGCTTCGACTTTCACAGCCTCGCCTAAAATTTCGTTTAATTCTGCTTTTAAGTTGTAGTGAGGGAATTCAATGATTTGCCATTCCCCTTGATGTGTTTCCACTAAAGCTGTCAATGATTCCACCCAGTCTCCTGAATTCATGTAGGCAATTCCGTCGATCATTTTGATCTCTGCTTTGTGGATATGGCCACAGATGATGCCATCCGCGCCTTTGGCCTTCGCTAATTCCGCTAATTTCTCCTCAAAATCCGAGATGAAATTCACCGCCGCCTTCACTTTTTGCTTAATGACCTGCGATAAAGAATAGTAAGGCTTTCCTTGCCAGGTACGGTATTGATTATACCATTTATTCAGCCACAACAGGAACGTGTAGCCGATATCGCCTAAATAGGCTAGCCATTTCATTTGGCTGGTAATACTGTCGAAAATATCGCCATGTGTGATGAAGTATTTCTTGCCAAAACTCTTCAACATATAATCCTGGCGAATCGAAAACTGCTTTCCAATCTTCAACGGAAGTACTTGCTCCAAGAAATCATCGTGATTCCCGCGCAAATAGATTACCTCCGTATCCCATTTGTCCATCATCTTTAAGACGCAACGGAAAAATGCCGTGTGCTTCTTCTTCCAGCTACCGCCCTTTTTAAGCTGCCAGCCGTCGATGATATCGCCGTTTAAGATGAGTTGGTGGCACGAATGTGCACGTAAAAATTCGTTTACCTCGGCTGCTTTAGCTCCCTTGCTACCTAAATGCAAGTCAGATATAACGATCGTTTTGTAGGTGGGTTGAGAAGGATGGCCCATTGGTTACCTATTTGGTTTACCAAAAATAGACCACCACTTTTAACTCCTGATTAAGCAAATGTTACGCTAAAGTTAAATCTACCAGACCATCGGAACCTCGATCAACAACACCTTCGTATCTGCTGTCTCCGCCTGCACCTCAATGCTTTCCGTCTGTGAAATCCCAATCGCATCGCGTCTGCCTAGCTTCTCGCCAGCCACTTCGATGCCACCCTCAATCACAAATACAAAAGCCCCTTGCTGTGCCCCGTGTAGCGTATAACTCAGACTTTCGCCCGCATTTAATTCCGTCAGATTAAAATAAGTATCCTGATTTACTTGAAGCGAATCGATGTCCGTTCCTAGTGGCGAAACCACCGTCTTCCATTGCCCCTTAAAATCAGCTGCATTATAGCTACGCTGATCATAGCGCGGCGTGATATTTTTTAATTTAGGCATCACCCAGATTTGGAAAAGCTCCAAAGCCTCCGTCTGGCTCGCATTAAACTCTGAGTGATAAATCCCAGACCCGGCAGACATAATCTGCACATCCCCCGCATTAATAATCCCATTCGTCCCCATCGAATCCTCGTGCGCCACCGCACCCTTCATCGGAATGGTCACGATCTCCATATTATCATGTGGATGTTTTCCAAAACCCATTCCAGCCGCTATATAGTCATCATTAAGCACGCGCAACGCACCAAAATGAATTCTCGCCGGATTATAATAGCCAGCAAAGCTAAAACTAAAGGCGGTCTTCAACCAGCCGTGATCGGCTGTTCCGCGGGAGGAGGCAGGGTGTAGTTCGGTTTTCATAAGACAGTATCTGGTAGTCAGTAATCGGTAATCGGGGGTGTAAAGTTCGAGATTTTTTATCTCTTCTCTATACTCTCTAAACTAAAAAAGCCGGAACATTGTTCCGGCTTTTTACTGATTACTGGATACCGACTACTGTCTAGTTCCGGCTTTTTACTGATTACTGTCTACTGGATACCGACTACTGTATAGTCGCTCAGCGACTACAAGTACTGATTCGCGTTCGTCGCGTTCAAGTCTTCGAAAGCTGTTTTTAAACGAGCTACCAAAGTCTCTTCGCCCTTACGTAACCAAACACGTGGGTCATAATATTTCTTGTTCGGAGAATCGTCACCTGTTGGGTTACCGATTTGGCCTTGTAAATAGGCTTCGTTCTTCTTGTAGAAGTCTAAAACGCCTTCCCAGAATGCCCATTGCGTATCTGTATCGATGTTCATTTTGATCGCACCATAAGATAATGCTTCACGGATTTCTTCGCGAGATGAACCAGAACCACCGTGGAATACGAAGTTGATAGGTTTCTCTGCAGTTAAGCTATATTTCTCTTTGATGAATTCTTGTGAGTTCTTCAAAATCACTGGTTGTAACTTCACATTACCCGGCTTGTAAACTCCGTGTACGTTACCGAATGCCGCAGCGATCGTGAAACGGTGAGAGATTTTGGACAATACTTCATAAGCATAAGCCACTTCTTCCGGTTGTGTATATAATTTAGATGAATCTACGTCAGAGTTATCCACACCATCTTCTTCACCACCTGTAACACCTAATTCGATTTCTAAGGTCATGCCCATTTTAGACATACGCTCTAAATATTTAGCGCAGATTTCTAAGTTTTCTTCCAAAGGCTCCTCAGACAAGTCAATCATATGAGAAGAGAACAAAGGTTGTCCTGTCTCCGCGAAGAACTTCTCACCAGCATCCAATAAACCGTCGATCCAAGGCAATAATTTTTTCGCACAGTGGTCCGTGTGTAATACTACTTGAACACCGTATGCTTTCGCCATTTGGTGAACGTGGTAAGCACCTGAAATCGAACCTGCGATGGCTGCAGCTTGATTCTCGTTAGAAAGAGACTTTCCAGCGTAGAAAATACCGCCACCGTTAGAGAATTGAATGATTACTGGAGAATTCACGGCTTTCGCTGCTTCTAATACTGCATTCACAGTATCTGTGCCGGTAACGTTTACAGCCGGTAAAGCGAATTGATTTTTCTTTGCGATCTCAAATAACTCTTGAACCGCATCTCCGTGCAACACTCCTGTTTGATTGGATAAACTTGACATAATGCTTTTTTTTCTTGGGAAATAAATAAAAACTGCCTGATTTTCAGCAACTAAAGCCCAAAAATACAAAAGATTATTCGTTTTTCGAGGGGTAATATGAGAAAAATACAATTTCGGGGAAGCCAGTAGTCGGTAATCAGTAGTCAGTAGTCGGTGGTCGATATTCGGTAGTCAGTATCTGGTAGTCGGTAGTCAGTATCCGGTAGTCGGTATCTAGTATCTAGTGATCATCTATTCATTCACCATTTATCATTTACCATTTATCATTCACCATTCCCCCTGACTACCGGATACTGATTACCGACTACTAATTGCTTGATTTTCAAAATATTTTTACCCACCCTCTTGTTTGTATTATTTTTTTTCCTACCTTTGCACTCCCGTTCGACAAACGCAGTTTTTTATTCAGAGAGAGGTTGGCAGAACTTCCCGAATTTATTTAAAACACATAAAATGCATGTCAAACAGGTCTTAAATCGAGGAAAGCTTGATTTTTGTGTTAGAACTGGTATTGATTGATGACCGTTGAATGCCCAGCCCATTAATTAAATATTAAGCTACACAAGGTGTTTTTTCGCTGTTATCCACAGCGGGTCCATCTTGTCGCCTTATACCAATTCTGCTTTTTTTTATTGTTTAGATTCCTATATCACGTTCAGTTGAACGATGATTTTGAATAAAAGTCTTACAACAAGCCACGGTAGCCTTGTAAGCATATTTATATTTTAAATATTAACATATTATGTCAGGAATTATTGGTAAAAAAGTCGGAATGACTAGCCTATACATGGAAGACGGTAAAGCTGTTCCATGTACGCTAATCGAAGCCGGTCCTTGTGTGGTTACACAAGTGAAAACTGTAGAGAAAGAAGGCTATAACGCTGTTCAAATCGGCTACGGTGAGAAGAAAGAAAAGCACACAACAAAATCTTTGTTGGGTCACTTCAAGAAAGCAAATACTACTCCCAAGAAGAAATTGGTAGAATTTCGCACGTTTGAGCAGCCTCTAGCTTTAGGGGATGTTTTAACTGTTGAAATGTTACAATTAGATACGTTCGTAGACGTTGTCGGAACATCTAAAGGTAAAGGTTTCCAGGGTGTTGTTAAGCGTCACGGATTTGCCGGCGTGGGTGGTCAAACTCACGGTCAGCATAACCGCGGTCGTCACCCAGGTTCAATTGGTGCGTGTTCATTCCCATCTCGTGTATTCAAAGGCTTACGCATGGCGGGTCGTACAGGTGGTAATCGTGTAAAGGTTCAAAACCTTCAAGTTTTGAGAATCTATCCAGAGAAAAACTTATTAGTAGTTTCTGGATCAGTACCTGGAGCTAAGAACTCATACGTAATCATTGAAAATTAAAAATTGGGCCTAGCCTAAACAATAGACATTCTGAAACATGGAATTATCAGTATATAACATAGCAGGAAAAGATACCGGAAAGAAAATTACTCTTTCTGACGAAATCTTTGGTATCGTTCCTAACGAGCATGTGGTTTACTTAGATGTGAAGCAATATTTAGCTAACCAACGTCAAGGAACTCACAAAGCGAAAGAGCGTGCAGAAGTTTCTCGCTCGACTCGCAAGATTAAGAAACAAAAAGGTACGGGTGGTGCACGTGCAGGTTCAATGAAATCTCCTTTGATGAAAGGTGGTGGACGTATCTTCGGACCACGCCCACGTGATTACCACTTCAAATTGAACAAGAAAGTGAAAGCATTGGCTCGCCAATCAGCTTTAGCTGCTAAGGCTCAATCTGGAGATATCGCGATCTTGGATTCAGTTTCATTCGCAACGCCACAAACAAAAGCATATTTAGCGATGTTGAAAGCGCTTCAATTAGATAACACAAAAACATTATTGATCACTCCAGAGGTAGACAAGAATGTAGTATTATCTGGTCGTAATGTTCCAAAAACTAAGGTTACAACCGCAGGAGATGTGAACACATACGATTTAGTGAACGCAGGTAAGTTGTTAATCACAACTGCAGCGATTGAAAAAATTGAGTCATCATTCAGTAACTAATTGACAGAAGATTTTCTGTTATAAACGAAAATAAAAATGGGCATTATTAAACGTCCGGCCTTGACTGAAAAGTCGCAAGCCATGCAAGAGAAAGGCCAATACACGTTTGTTGTTGAGTTGACAGCAAACAAGATTGAGATTGCCAAAGAGGTGAAGAAGATGTACGGTGTTGATGTTCAAGATGTGAGAACAATGCGTCAAATTGGAAAAGTAAAATCCAAGTCTACACGTACTAAAGTCACTTCTGGACGTACTTCTACGATCAAGAAAGCAATTGTAACAGTAGCTCCAGGTGAAGTAATTGACTTCTACCAAGGAATCTAATTAAAAAAACTAAGGGGGTTCATCCCGATAAATTGAACTAATTAAATGGCAGCAATTAAAAAAATTAAACCAACAACTCCAGGACAACGTCAGCGCATCGCGCCCACGTTCGAGGAGATTACTACGGACAAACCGTACAAGCCTTTACTAGAACCGATCAAAAGAACGGGTGGTAGAAATGCAGATGGTCGTCGCTCAATGCGTTACATTGGTGGTGGTCACAAGCGTCGTTACCGTGTGATTGATTTCACTCGTGCGAAATTTGATGTTCCTGCAACGGTATTAACAGTAGAATACGATCCAAACCGTACTTCTCGTATCGCTCTTATTGAGTATACAGACGGTCAAAAATCGTATATCTTGGCACCAGCTGGTATCCAGGTAGGCCAAACAGTTATCTCAGGAGAGAAAGTAGCTCCAGAGGTGGGAAATACATTGCCTTTGGCAAACATCCCATTAGGTACATTAGTGCACGCAATCGAATTACAACCTGGTAAAGGAGCTGAAATGGCTCGTTCTGCTGGAACGTACGCTCAATTGTTAGCACGTGATGGAAAATATGCAACCTTGAAATTGCCTTCAGGTGAGATGCGTATGGTATTAGCTCGTTGTCTTGCGACAATCGGTACGGTATCTAACTCAGATCACATGAACGTGAACTTAGGTAAAGCAGGACGTCACCGTTGGTTAGGTCGTCGTCCACGTGTTCGTGGTGTTGTAATGAACCCAGTTGATCACCCTATGGGTGGTGGTGAGGGTCGCTCTTCAGGAGGTCACCCACGTTCTCGTAACGGTTTATTGGCTAAGGGTAAGAAAACTCGTAATCCAAAGAAACACACTAATCGTCTTATCATCAGTAGAAGAAAAAAATAGTTAGATGGCACGTTCACTAAAAAAAGGTCCTTACATTGATTACCGCCTTGATAACAAGGTTCAGGCTATGAACGAATCCGGAAAGAAATCCGTGATTAAAACATGGTCTAGACGTTCAATGATCTCTCCAGATTTCGTAGGTCACACATTCGCAGTACATAACGGGAATAAATTTATCCCTGTTTTTGCAACTGAAAATATGGTAGGTCACAAATTAGGTGAGTTCTCTCCAACACGTAACTTCCGTGGTCACGTGGCGAAAAAAGACAAAGGTAAAAGGTAAATAGATAGACTCTCGGGTCTTAATCAATATTGAAAATGGAAGCAATTGCTAAATTAAGAAATGTTCCTACGTCGCCGCAGAAGATGCGTATTGTCGCAGACATGGTACGTGGACAGAAAGTATCCAAAGCGTTGGGTATCTTAAAATTTGAGCCCAAAGTTGGTGCTAAATCGATAGAGAAATTATTACTCTCTGCGGTTTCTAACTGGCAAAACAAGCATGTCGATGCTAAAATTGAGGAAGCGGACTTGTTCATCAAGACTATCTTCGTTGATGGAGGTGCTTCGATCAAGCGTTTACGTCCTGCTCCGCAAGGAAGAGGTCACCGCATCTTGAAGCGTTCAAATCACATCACTTTAGTAGTGGCTTCTTCAGAAGCTCCTGCTTTAGAAACAAGTTCAGCAGAATAATTAACTATTAGATAAAACAAGAAATGGGACAAAAAATTAACCCCGTTGGATTAAGATTAGGTATCGTAAGAGGTTGGGATTCTAATTGGTACGGAGGAAAGACTTTCGCAGATAAGCTTGTTGAAGACGAGAAAATCAGAAAGTACGTTGCCGCTCGTATTCCAAAAGGATCTATCTCAAAAGTTATTATTGAGCGTACCTTAAAGCGCATCACTTTGACAATCAACACAGCTCGTGCTGGTGTGGTTATCGGTAAGCAAGGTGCTGAGGTAGACAAGGTAAAAGAAGAGTTAAAGAAAATCACTGGTAAAGATGTTCAAATCAACATCTTTGAGATTAAGCGTCCAGAAATCGATGCGAAGTTAATCGGTGAAGCAATTGCTCAACAATTACAAGCTCGTATTTCATTCCGTCGTGCAATGAAGCAAGCTATCGCTTCTGCGATGCGTGTAGGTGCACAAGGAATTAAATTAAAATTATCAGGTCGTTTAGGTGGTGCTGAAATGGCACGTTCTGAAGGATACAAAGAAGGACGTATTCCTCTTCATACGCTTCGTGCGGATGTTGATTACGCTATCTCTGAAGCTTTAACTGTTTACGGAAAGATCGGTATCAAAGTATGGGTATTCCGTGGAGAAGTTTTCGGCAAGCCAGATTTATCTCCTAATGCAAACATGGGATTACAATCAACTGCAGCGGATTCTCGCGGTGGTGATCGTGGACCTCGTGGACGTGGTGATGACCGTGGTCGTGGCCGTCGTCCAGAAGGAGCAGATCAAGGTGGTGACCGTAACAAACCAGGTGCTGGCGGTGCGAACCGTGGCCGTGGTGGAAAGCGATAAAATATATTTGAATTAGATATTAGACTTATAAGAAGATGTTACAACCAAAAAGAACGAAATTTCGTAAGCAACAAAAAGGTCGCGTAAGAGGTGTTGCAACCCGTGGCCACGAGATTGATTTTGGATCATTCGCTATTAAATCTTTAGAGCCAGGTCGTATCACAGCTCGTCAAATTGAAGCAGCTCGTATCTCGGTAACCCGTGCTATGAAACGTGAAGGACAAGTTTGGATCCGTGTTTTCCCTGATAAACCTATCACTAAGAAGCCTGCAGAGGTTCGTATGGGTAAGGGTAAAGGTGCTCCAGAATATTGGGTAGCTAATGTTCGTCCAGGAACTATTTTGTTTGAATCGGCAGGGGTTCCTTTGGCGATCGCTCAAGAAGCTTTACGTTTAGCGGCACAAAAATTGCCAATGCGTACGAAGTTTGTAGTTCGTAGAGATTATTCAGAATAGGATATTAGACCTACAGTTTAATACATCCAAATAACATTGTTATGAAAAACGCAGAAATACAAAAATTAGGAGTTGAAGAATTGAAGAAGCAGATTGCTGCTGAGCAAGAGAATATCTCTCGTTTGAAATTAGCTCACGCTATTTCACCGATTGAGAATCCAATGCGCATTCGTCAAAACCGTAAATTGATCGCGAAGTTAGAAACTGCTCTAAGCGCGGCAACAAAAGCTTAATTTAATTAATTTTTAATAGGCCGGTTCAAATACGCTATCGGCCAATTGTTTAACAAGTAATCCAACAACCATGGAAGAAAGAAATCTAAGAAAAGTTAGAATTGGGAAAGTGGTAAGTAACAAGATGGACAAGTCTATCACGTTAACTGTTGACCGTAAGGTAAAACACCCATTGTACGGAAAGTTCGTACAGAAGACTACTAAATTGATGGCTCACGACGAGAATAACGAGTGTGGCATCGGTGATACAGTTAAAGTAATGGAAACACGCCCTCTTTCGAAGAACAAGTGTTGGAGATTAATAGAAATCGTCGCTAAAGCGAAGTAATTCTATATTGTTATACAAAATTTAAAATTTAAAGATCAAATATAATGTTACAGCAAGAATCAAGATTGGGTGTAGCGGATAATTCTGGAGCAAAAGAAGTTTTAGTCATTCGCGTATTAGGCGGTACTGGCAAAAGATACGCTTCTATTGGAGATAAAATTGTCGTTTCTGTGAAGTCAGCACTTTCTTCTTCTAACATGAAGAAAGGAACCGTTTCAAGAGCAGTAGTTGTTCGTGTGAAGAAAGAAATTCGTCGTAAAGATGGTTCATATATTCGTTTCGAAGATAACGCAGCCGTTTTATTAAACGCAAATGATGAGCCGAGAGGAACTCGTATTTTCGGGCCAGTTGCGCGTGAGTTGCGTGATGCAGGATTCATGAAAATTGTTTCCCTAGCCCCTGAAGTTTTATAATTAGATGAGATATTGGGTGAACCCAATTTAATAATCATACAATGGAAAAAAATACAAGTAAACCAGCAAAATTGCACGTTAAAAAAGGAGATACTGTTCAAGTGATCGCAGGTAATGCGAAAGGCAAGACAGGTGTAATCACTCAAGTGATCGTTGAAAAATCTCGTGCAATCGTAGAAGGAGCTAACTTGCAAACTAAGCACGTTAAGCCATCTGCAGCTAATCCTCAAGGAGGAATCGAAAAGCGTGAAGGTTCAATCCACATCTCTAACCTAATGGTTGTAGAAAACGGAAAGCCTGTACGTACAGGTCGTAAATTGAACGAGAAGGGTAAATTACAACGCTATTCTAAAGCGACTGGTAAATTTATCGCATAATTAGAACTTAACCGTGGGTCGGAAATCCACAAAATATACTACAATGGCAGTACCTAGATTAAAAGAACGTTTTGTTAAGGAGGTTGTACCAAGCTTGAAAGAAAAGTTTCAGTACAAGTCTATCATGCAAGTGCCTAAGATTACTAAAATCGTAATCAACAAAGGCGTAGGAGCCGCAGTGTCGGATAAGAAATTAATCGATATCGCTATCGAAGAAATCACGCAAATCGCTGGTCAAAAAGCGGTAGCAACGATCTCTAAGAAAGCTATCTCGAACTTTAAGTTACGTGAAGATATGCCTATCGGTGTTAAAGTAACGTTACGTGGAGATCGTATGTACGAATTCTTAGATCGTTTGACAACAGTTTCTTTAGCACGTGTTCGTGACTTTAAAGGAATTTCTGAAAAAGGATTTGATGGTCGTGGAAACTATACATTAGGGGTTAAAGAGCAAATCATCTTCCCTGAAATTTCAATCGATAAAGTAAGCAAAATCTCGGGTATGGATATCACGTTTGTGACGACAGCCTCTACAGATGAAGAAGCTTTCGCTTTATTAGCAGCGGTTGGAATGCCTTTTGCAAATCAAAAAAAATAAATAGCCCTTTAGGCTTTCATAAAAACCTTTAAATTTTTACAAAATGGCTAAAGAGTCAGTAAAAGCAAGAGAAAGAAAACGCGAAGCAGCAGTTGCAAAATATGCAGTGAAGCGCGCAGCTTTAAAAGCAGCTGGAGATTACGTTGGATTGGATAAACTTCCAAAAAATGCATCTCCTGTACGTTTACACAACCGTTGTAAATTAACAGGACGTCCTCGTGGATATATGCGTAAGTTCGGTATTAGCCGTGTTACGTTCCGTGAAATGGCATCCAATGGTTTGATTCCAGGTGTAACTAAATCAAGCTGGTAATATTATTTGATTAATTAAATTCATTTTTGTAATTTTGCAGGCCCATTTTAAAAGACCTGCGGCAAATTTAAAAACAATGACAGATCCAATAGCAGATTATTTAACCCGATTGAGAAATGCCTTGAAGGCACGCCATAGGGTAGTTGAAATTCCTGCTTCCAACATTAAAAAGGAAATTACGAAAGTACTTTTTGATAAAGGATACATTTCAAACTATAAATTCGATGATTCATCCGTACAGGGAACCATCAAAATTGCGTTGAAATACAACTCAGTTACGAAGCAACCTGCTATCGTTAACTTGACTCGTATTTCTAAGCCAGGTCTTCGTAAATACAATGGTGCTGAAGAGTTACCACGCGTATTGAACGGATTAGGTATCGCTATCTTATCTACTTCTAAGGGAGTAATTACAGATAAAGAAGCTCGTACTTTACACGTAGGTGGAGAAGTACTTTGTTACGTATATTAATTTTTGTTTCACGCTGAAAGGAGAGCAATCTCGGAATTTAAGCTATAATTTATTACAATGTCAAGAATTGGAAATAAGATTATCACCATCCCTGCAGGAGTAACTGTAGAAGTGAGTGCTGGTAATTTAGTGACAGTAAAAGGACCTAAAGGAACTTTGTCACAACAAATTGATCAAGATATCATCGTTAACATCGAAGAAGGTGTTTTGACTGTGGCTCGTCCAACAGAACAAAAACGTCACAAAGCGATGCACGGTTTATATCGTTCATTGATCAACAACATGGTCGTGGGTGTGAGTGAAGGTTACCAAAAAGTTTTGGAAATCATCGGGGTTGGTTACAAGGCCGCTAATCAAGGAAATATTTTAGAATTAAGCTTGGGTTACTCTCACGCGATTTTCATGTCGATTCCTGCTGAAGTATCTATCGTAACTGCAATGGAGAAAGGTAAGAATCCAATGGTTACATTGAACTCGATTGATAAGCAATTAATCGGTCAAGTAGCTGCGAAAATCAAGTCTCTACGTCCAGTTGAACCATACAAAGGTAAAGGTGTTCGTTTCTTAGGAGAGCAAGTACGTCGTAAAGCTGGTAAAGCAGGCGGTAAAAAATAAATTATAAGCGTGGGCCGGAAATCCACACAAACAAGTTAACAAATGGCAACAACCAAAAATTTACGCAGAACCCGCATTAAACGTGCGATTCGCGCTAAGATTGCAGGAACAGCGGAGCGTCCGCGTCTAACTGTATATCGCTCTAATTCTGCATTGTATGCACAATTAGTAGATGATTTAGCTGGTAAGACTATCATGTCAGCTACTTCTTACACAAAAGATAAAGTGAATAACAATATTGAAGCTGCAAAGTCAGTAGGTTTAGCTATCGCTGCAAAAGCGAAGGCGGCTGGAATTGAGAAGGTAGTTTTTGACCGTAACGGTTATTTGTATCACGGAAGAATTAAATCATTAGCTGAAGGTGCTCGCGAGGGTGGCTTACAATTTTAAGAAATAGATATGTCGCATTTACAAGCAAAACCAATAAAGGTTAACGAAGGTGAGTTGAAGGAGAAAGTAGTAGCCATCAACCGTGTTGCAAAAGTAGTTAAAGGTGGTCGTCGTTTTAGTTTCTCAGCAATCGTTGTCGTAGGTGACGGAGCTGGTATCGTAGGATACGGTTTAGGAAAAGCAAACGAGGTAACTGATGCTATCACAAAAGGTATCGAAGACGCTAAGAAAAACTTATTCCAAATTCCTTTGTTGAAGAACACAGTTCCTCACGAGCAATTAGGTAAATTCTCAGGTGGTTTCGTTTTAATTAAGCCAGCTGCTCCAGGTACAGGATTGATCGCCGGTGGTGCGATGCGTGCCGTGTTAGAGTCAGTAGGTGTGCATGATGTCTTAGCTAAGTCTAAAGGATCATCTAACCCACACAACGTAGTGAAGGCAACCATCGATGCATTAGTGAAGATGAGAGCTCCACACTCAGTAGCATTCCAACGTGGAATCTCTGTTGCTAAAGTATTTAATGGATAATCAGAGCGCGTAAGCCTCTCTAATAGAACATACAATGTCTAAAGTTAAAATTACTCAAGTTAAAAGTGCAATTAAGCGCCCGGAAGTACAGAAGCGTACGATCCAAGCTTTGGGATTAGGTAAAATCCGTAAGAGTGTTGAGGTTGAATTGAATCCAGCAATTGCAGGTATGATTCGTGCCGTAAACCACTTAATTGTAGTTGAAAATATTTAATTAACATGCGAGTTGCTGGAAACAGCAGCGCTAAGCCCCAATTAGAATGAAATTATCATCGTTAAAGCCTGCTGAAGGCTCAGTAAAAGTTAGAAAAAGAGTTGGTCGTGGTCAAGGTTCTGGATTAGGTGGAACTTCTGCTCGTGGTCACAAAGGTGCTCAATCTCGTTCAGGTTATTCTCGCAAGAGAGGATTTGAAGGTGGTCAGATGCCATTACAACGTCGTGTTCCTAAGTTTGGTTTCAAGAACCACAACCGTGTAGAATACAAAGCAATCAACTTAGATACCTTACAAGCATTAGCTGATTCAATCGGAACTAAGGTGATTACATTTGAAACACTTTACACTAATGGTCTTGTTTCTAAGTCTGACTTAGTGAAGATTTTATCACGTGGATCTGTAACAACTGCGTTAGAGGTTACTGTAAAAGGTTTCTCAGGTGCTGCTAAAGCTGCGATTGAAGCAGCAGGTGGTAAAGCAATTGTTGGTTAATCCTCTATTCTAATCGAATGAACAAGTTAATAACAACTTTCAAGCATATTTTCTCAATCGAGGAGTTAAGAGGCCGTATTCTAAATACGCTTCTTTTCATTGCATTCTTCCGTTTAGGTTCTTACGTAGCTTTACCAGGTGTAGACGCGACTAAGTTAACTCAAGCAGGAGAAGGTGGTCTTTTCGGTTTGTTAAATATCTTTTCAGGCGGTGCTTTAAGTAATGCTTCGGTATTTGCTTTAGGTATCATGCCTTACATCTCAGCTTCTATTGCGATTCAGTTATTGACTATTGCGCTTCCGTATTTCCAAAAAATGCAGAAGGACGGAGAGTCAGGTCGTAAGAAGTTAAACCAAATCACACGTATCTTAACGATTTTCGTTACAGCAGCACAAGCGTTCACTTATTTACAAGTAACGATTCCTTCTGAAGCGATCATGGTAGATCCTTGGTTCTTCCGTTTATATGGCGTTGCTATCTTAATCGGTGGTACCATGTTGTGTATGTGGTTAGGAGAGAAGATTACGGACAAAGGTATCGGTAACGGTATTTCTATGTTGATCATGATTGGTATCGTATCTCGTTTCCCAGCGTCTATTTTACAAGAAGCAGGTTCTCGCGGGATGTCAGGTGCTTTAATGTTCATCATTGAAATCGTTGCTTTATTCTTTGTGGTAATGGGTGCCATCATGGTTACTCAAGCGGTTCGCCGTATCCCAGTTCAATATGCTAAGCAAGTGGTAGGTTCGAAAGCAACAGCAGTAGGTGGTGAGCGTCAATACATTCCTTTGAAGTTAAACGCTTCAGGAGTAATGCCGATTATCTTTGCTCAAGCTTTGATGTTTATCCCAGGTTTAGTCGCTCAGTCGTTTGCTGAGAAATCAGAATTTGCTTCTTCGGTAGCCTCTGCTTTCGGTGATTTCACGACTTGGCAATACAACGTATTATTTGCTTTCTTAATCATTGTGTTCACATTCTTCTACACAGCGATCTCAATTAACCCAACTCAAATCTCTGATGATATGAAGCGCGGTGGAGGTTTTGTTCCAGGAGTGAAGCCAGGTGAAGAGACAGCAGGTTTTATTGCAACGATTTTAGATCGTATTACCTTACCAGGTGCTGTGATGTTATCGCTTATCGCGATTCTTCCAGCGATCGCTAACTTGTTTGGTGTGACAAGAGGTTTTGCTTCTTTCTTCGGAGGAACGTCTCTTCTTATCTTGGTAGGTGTAGTATTAGATACATTGCAACAAATAGAAAGTTATTTGTTGATGCGTAAGTACGAAGGTTTAATGCAATCAGGAAGAGTGAAAGGTCGCTCAGAACTGATTAACCGTTAAGATGATCTATTTAAAGACACCCGCGGAATTAGCATTCATTCAACAGAATGGCGAAATCCTTGGAAAATGTCATGCTGAAGTAGCGAAGGCGATACAGCCGGGAGTGAGTACTTTGGCCTTAGATAAAATCGCTTACGAGTACATTAAAGATAATGGAGCGCATCCATCCTTTTTGAACTACCAAGTAGGAAGCCAAAAATACGCCTATTCGTTGTGTATCTCGGTGAATGATGTGGTTGTTCACGGTTTACCTGGAGAATTGATCCTGAAAGAAGGTGATATTATTTCGATAGACGGAGGAGTTTATAAAAATGGCTACCACGCAGACAGCGCCTATACTTATGGTATCGGAAATGTGTCTGAAGACGTAGTTCAATTATTACAACGGACGAAAGAGTCCTTGTATTTAGGTTTGAATCAAGCCGCACCAGGCAAACGAGTTGGCGACATTGGTTTCGCTGTTCAATCTTACACGGAATCATTTGGTTACGGAGTAGTGAGAGAGCTAGTTGGTCACGGAGTTGGTAAGAAGCTTCACGAAAGCCCAGAGGTACCTAATTATGGTCGTCGCGGGGAAGGAGCTAAGTTGAAAGAAGGAATGGTCATTGCGATCGAACCGATGATTAACTTAGGTAAGCGTCAAATCTCAATAGATAAGGATGGCTGGACTATCCGCACACAAGATCGCAAACCAAGTGCTCACTTTGAACATACGGTAGCGGTAGGGAAAGAAGGACCGATCATTTTGACGACCTTTGCTCCGATTGAAGAAGTGATTAAAACATCAACAGTATTGTTGAATATATAAATTAATAATTATGGCCAAACAGTCCTCGATAGAAGTAGACGGAATTATTTTGGAAGCTCTTTCGAACGCCATGTTTCGGGTAGAATTGGAAAATACGCACCAAGTCATTGCACACATTTCGGGCAAGATGCGGATGCACTACATCAAGATTTTACCAGGTGATAAGGTAAAGTTAGAGATGTCTCCTTATGATTTAAGTAAGGCGAGAATTGTTTACAGATACAAGTAATTTAAGGTTTGATTTTATAAATACAGTTAATATGAAAGTTAAAGCATCTATCAAGAAACGTAGTGCAGATTGCAAAGTAATCCGTCGTCACGGAAAGCTTTACGTAATCAACAAGAAGAATCCTAAGTTCAAACAAAGACAAGGATAATTCGACAGAATTTTAAATTGATTAATAACAACAATTAATTACCTATATGGCTCGTATTGCAGGGGTTGATATTCCCGACAAAAAAAGAGGAGAAATTGCGTTGACTTATATTTTCGGTATTGGTCGTAGCACTGCTCAAAAAATTTTAACGAAAGCTGCGGTTTCGTTTGATAAGAAAGCTGGTGAGTGGAACGATACGGAGGCTAGCGCTATCCGTGCGATCATCGCTGCTGAATTCAAAACGGAAGGTCAGTTGAAATCTGAGGTTCAATTGAACATCAAGCGTTTGATGGACATCGGTTGCTACCGTGGATTACGTCACCGTAAAGGTCTTCCATTACGTGGTCAGCGTACTAAGAACAACTCACGTACTCGTAAGGGTCGTAGAAAAACAGTTGCTAACAAGAAAAAAGTAACTAAATAATAACTAGAGGGTAACACCTCTTCGTATTTCATTTCAAATTATGGCACAAGCAAAAAGAAAAGATAAAGCGAAGAAGAGAGTAGTTGTCGTTGAACAAAACGGACAAGTACACATCAAAGCTTCCTTTAACAACATTATTATCTCCATTACTAACTCAGCAGGTCAAGTGATCTCTTGGGCATCAGCAGGAAAGATGGGTTTCCGTGGTTCTAAGAAAAACACACCTTACGCAGCTCAGATGGCAGCATCTAACTGTGCAGCGGTAGCTGTTGAAGCAGGAATGAAGAAAGCGGAGGTTTTCGTAAAAGGACCAGGAGCAGGACGTGAGTCAGCTATCCGTACTATCCAGAACTCAGGAATTGAAGTTTCTATCATCAAAGATATTACTCCAATGCCTCACAATGGATGTCGTCCTCCAAAACGTCGTCGCGTTTAATAATTTTTTATGCAGGAGTAATTAGTAATTATTTTCTCCCGCTTTTATTCACAATTTAATTACTTCATTGGGCATAAGAGGTCCAATGACTTTTAAGAAAAATGGCTAGATACACAGGTCCCAAATCCAAGATTGCACGTCGTTTCGGTGAAGCAATTCTAGGTCCGAGCAAAGCATTAGCTCGTAAAAACTATGCACCAGGTATGCACGGTAAAGGAAAGCGTTCAAAGGTTTCTGAATACGCAGTGCAATTGAAAGAAAAGCAAAAAGTAAAATACACATACGGTATTTTAGAACGCCAATTCGAAAACTTGTTCCACAAGGCTGCTGTGAAGGCAGGGATCACAGGTGAAAACTTGATCAAATTATGTGAAGCTCGTTTAGATAACACGGTTTATCGTTTAGGTATTGCTCCTACACGTCGTGCAGCGCGTCAATTAGTTATTCACAAACACATCATTGTAGACGGCGAAGTAGTAAATGTGCCATCTTACTCTCTACGTCCAGGTCAATTAGTAGGTGTTCGTGCTAAATCAAAATCTCTAGAAGTAGTATCTAACTCACTAGCTGCTCGTTCTCCAAAGAACTTCAACTGGTTAGAGTGGGATGGTGTTGAATTGGTTGGTAAGTTTGTTGCTATGCCAGAAAGAGATCAGATTCCTGAAAACTTCAACGAACAAGCAATTGTCGAATTATACTCTAAGTAATCTCCTAACGAGATTACTCGAGTTTATTAAGAGTACCAATAACGTTTTTTCAGTATCATTTTAAGCTACGAAATATGTCAATATTAGCATTCCAAATGCCCGAAAAAGTTGTGATGGAAAAAGCCACAGACTTCCACGGGTTATTTGAGTTCAAGCCACTCGAAAAAGGTTACGGTGTTACCATTGGTAACGCACTTCGTAGAATCTTACTTTCTTCTTTAGAAGGATATGCTATCACAAGCGTTAAGATTTCTGGTGTGTTACACGAATTTTCTGCCATTGAAGGCGTTCACGAAGATGTATCTGAGATCATCTTGAACTTGAAAAAAATTCGTTTCAAGAAGACACAAGAAATTTTGGATAACAAAGTTTCTATGAAAATTAAAGGACAAACAGCTATCACTGCAGGTGACATCGCTAAGTTTACTCCTTATTTCCAAGTATTAAACCCTGAATTGGTTATTTGCAATTTAGATTCTTCGAAAGAAGTTGAAATTGATTTAGTAATCGAAAAAGGTCGTGGTTATGTACCAGCTGATGAGCCTCGTGCAAACGAGTTGCCATTCGGTCACATCGCTATCGATGCGATCTACACTCCAATCAAAAATGTAAAGTTCAGCATTGAGAACACACGTGTAGAGCAAAAGACAGATTATGAGAAATTAGTTTTAGATATCGAGACGGATGGTTCTATCCACCCAGAAGATGCATTGAAAGGTGCTGCGTATATCTTGATCCAACACTTTATGTTGTTCTCTGATCAAACAATGACATTTGAAACTCCTAAAGCAGAAGAAGATAATGTAGTAGATGAGGAATTACTTCACATGCGCAAGTTATTGAAGACTTCATTAGCTGACTTAGATTTATCTGTACGTGCTTACAACTGCTTAAAATCAGCTGACGTTCGCACTTTAGGTGAATTAGCGAAATTAGAAATCTCTGATATGATGAAGTTCCGTAACTTCGGTAAGAAATCATTAACTGAATTAGAGCAATTGATCGAGGAAAAAGGGTTAACCTTTGGAATGGATGTTTCTAAATATCGTTTAGACGAAGATTAATTAATAATTTAAACAAAGTAATAGGTGGTTTGCCGAGAGGTAAACTAACCGCAGCTCGCAAGAGCTTTTAACTTACGAAATAACACAATGAGACACGGTAAAAAATTTAATCACCTAGGAAGAACAGCCTCTCACAGAGCAGCGTTGTTATCAAACATGGCTTCATCTTTGATCTTACACAAGCGTATCCAAACGACTGTAGCTAAGGCAAAGGAATTACGTAAATACGTAGAGCCAATGATTACAAAGTCTAAAACAGATAGCACAAACAATCGTCGTGTGGTATTCTCTTATTTACAAAATAAGGATGCGATCAAAGAATTGTTCTCTATCGTTTCTGAGAAAGTAGCGAATCGTCCAGGTGGATATACACGTATTATCAAGTTAGGTAATCGTTTAGGTGATAACGCGGAAATCTGCTTCATTGAATTAGTTGACTTCAACGAAACAATGTTAGCTGCATCAGCGGAGAAAGCGGGTAAAACTCGTCGTAGCCGTCGTGGTGGCGCTGCAAAAGCAACTGAAGCTGCGGCTCCAGTAGCAGCTGCTGAAGCACCATCTGCAGAAGTTGTTGAAGAAGCTCCAGCAGCTGAGGTTGTAGCTGAAGAGGCTGCACCAGAAGTAGCTGAAGAAGCTGCTCCAGAAGCACCAGCAACTGAGGAGTCCACAGAAGAAAAAGGAGAAGACGCTTAATCTTTCTCTTTCTATTTTTTTAAAGGGCTTCAACTTTCCGTTGAAGCCCTTTTTTTAGGTAATGAAGTTTAGACCCCTATTTTATAACAGCATTTTATGAGATTTACCGAGTCCACACCAGCGGTTTTATTATTACAAGATGGAACTATCTTCCACGGGAAAGCACTAGGGAAAATAGGTACTCACGGTGGTGAGATCTGTTTTAACACCGGTATGACGGGTTATCAAGAAATTTATACGGATCCGTCTTACGCGGGTCAAGTGATTATCAATACAACGGCACACATCGGAAATTACGGGGTGATGCAAGAGAAAGAGGCGGAATCGAATAAGGTCCAAATCGCCGGTATGGTTTGTAATGAGTTTGCTAGCGTTCACTCACGTGAAACAGCCGATGGATCCTTACAAGATTATTTAGCTAATGCCGGGATCGTAGGTATTTCTGGTATTGATACGCGTGCATTAGTTCGGCACATTCGTACGAAAGGGGTAATGAACTGCCTGATCTCTTCGGAAATTTTTGATGAGGCTGAATTAAAGGCGGCTTTGGACAAAATTCCATCGATGGAGGGTTTGGAATTATCTTCTCAAGTATGTACGCAAGAAGCCTACTTCTTAGGGGAGGAGAACGCAGAACGCAAAGTGGCGGTATTAGATTTAGGTGTAAAGAGAAGTATTTTGTCAAACATCGCAGAGCGCGGATGTTACTTGAAAGTATTTCCAGCGAAGACTTCTTTTGCGGAAATCGCAGCTTGGAATCCAGATGGCTATTTCGTTTCGAATGGCCCAGGGGATCCAGCGGTAATGTCTTATGCAATTGATACGGTAACTGAATTCTTGAATAGCGATAAGCCTGTTTTCGGGATTTGTTTAGGTCACCAAATCCTAGCGCAAGTAGTGGGTTTAAGTACCTACAAAATGCACAATGGACACCGTGGGTTAAATCATCCGGTGAAGAATTTAGTGACAGGTTTGTCTGAGATTACTTCCCAAAACCATGGTTTTGCCGTGAAATTGGATGAGTTAAAAGCTTCAGATAAAGCGGAATTGACGCACATTAACTTGAACGACCAAACGGTGGAAGGTTTACGTGTGAAAGGTCGCAAGGCCTTCTCGGTGCAACATCACCCAGAAGCTAGCCCGGGACCACATGATTCTCGTTACTTATTTGATCAGTTTATCGATCTAATGAATTAAAAAAAAGCCCTGAGAGATCAGGGCTTTTTTGTTAGGCTTTATATCCGAAGAGCGAGTGCTCTTTGATTAATTTGGCGACAGATTTTGGTACATATTGTGCCCACTCATCAGTACCGCTTTGAATCAGTTCAAGTACCTGATCCGTACGGATATTCATGAGCTTTTCATCATAGTTTTTAATCTCCGCTAACTTCTCGTTATCCAATAAGTATTGGAATAGACCTTTCAGATGCGCTTCTGGTTCGAAATTCTTCAGTTGAACGATTTCGCCCGTGGCAGAAACGGTGGGGTAGAGGTAGAGTTTGATTTTTTGGCCAAATAAACAGCCAAAAGCACTCATAATTCCTCCCGGCACATCAGCATAATGCTTCTCTTCAAAAATGTATTCCAAGTTAGGCATACCCATCACCAGCGCCATCTTTAGCTTAGAGAACTGGCTTAAAAAGTCGACTAGTTTGAAGTATTCGTGGAAATTTGAGATTAACACGGTTTGGCCTAAAGAACATAAAATATCAACGCGATCTAGGAAATCCTTCTCATCGATCTTGTGCTTCTCGTTTTCTAAACTTTTCAGCGTTAACTCAGAAAGCACACAGATTTTATCATCATCCACATCCGGCTCTTGCTCAAACTGCGCAACACCCTTCTTTAACATATCCGAGAAGATATTCGTTACTGGACGGAAACGACCACGAACGGCTACGATGTGTTTCTTCGATAAAGCATCGTAAGGCTGCATCACCTTGCCATCTGGACCAAAAACCGCCGCTTGCGTGTACCCGTGCTTCACTAAATAAAGTGACATCAAGCGATTGTCCACCTCTTTGAAATCTGGACCTTCGAAACGGATCATATCGATCTCGATGCGGTCCTTCGATAAATCATCTAATAAGGACAACAACAACTTCTCAGGATCCTCGTAGTAGTGGTAGCAACCATACAATAGATTCACCCCGATCACCCCCAGCGCTTGCTGTTGTAGGATGTTGTCGTTATCTAACATGTTGACGTGAATCACGACATCGTTAAAACCGCCATTGGGGGTTAATTGGAAACGAAGGCCAATCCAGCCGTGGGCGTCATTGGTTTTTTGGAAATTTAAGGCAGAAACGGTATCCGCGAAGGCGAAGAATCGTTTTTCGGACGCGGATTCCGTTAAGCGAACATTCAATAACTTGAACTCGCGGTTTAACATCTTCATTAAACGCGGTTCGCAAACGTATTTTCCTGAGGCCTCTTCACCATATATGGCATCTGAAAAAGCCATATCGTAGGCTGAAATCGTTTTTGCGATGGTACCTGAGGCACCGCCCGCTTTAAAGAAATTAGCAGCTACATCCTGACCCGCCCCGATCTCCGCGAAGGAGCCGTAAATACTGCGGTCTAGGTTAATTTGAAGTGCTTTTTGCTTTGTGCCTATGGATTTAATGTGTGAAGTCATAGGATATATTTTTTCTCAGGCATTTAGTTTGATACGGCAATTTACGAATTTATGGCCAAAATTCCCCCTTGTGATACAGGCAAAGACCAGCCATAGGTCCCTCGCTAATATGTCCAGTAGTTAAACCATTTTTTTTCATCACTTGTTTTAAGATATCCGAGTAATAAAAGGCCACGGAACCTGTGAAATGAAAGATAGTATCCACCGTATAGCGCTTTAAATAAAGCCGAATATAGGCCTCGAATGACTGTTCGATCAAGCTATAACAAAAGGCATCTCGGCGGTGGTCAAACAGGAACTTCGAAAAGCTGGCAAACCAGCGATTCGGAAAAGCTTGTTTGTAAGCCTTATCTAAAATAGTCAGGCGATCTAATACCCCAAACCGCTTCTCAAAAACCGCCCTCAAATCCGCCGGCATTTGATCATGCAGATAACTTAAAACTAAGCTCTTGCCTAAATGCCCGCCACTTCCTTCATCTCCTAACCAAAATCCGAGTGGGGGTATCTGCTCTGAAATGCGTGTGCCATCCCAATAACCTGAATTAGACCCAGTTCCTAAAATGCAGGCGATTCCGGCTGTTTTTCCACACAAGGAGCGAGCTGCGGCGATGAGGTCATTTTGAATTTCTAACGAACAAGTTGGAGGGAAATACGGACGAAAGGCAGCCGCAATTATTTCGCATTGTGCATCGCCGGTAACACCTGTGCCATAATAATAAACGGCAGCGATGGGAAGTTCAGAAAAGCCTGCGAGGACGGTCGCCTGTGCGGTCTTGATTTCTTCCGCTGTTTGGTAATAGGGATTGATCCCCAGACTGGTGAAACTCTCATAAGGTGCCGTAGGATCTTTTATTAATCTCCAGGCTGTTTTAGTCGAACCACTCTCAACAATTAAAATCATGCTATTCTAGGATCCCAATGGGCGTAAATTTCTCAAATACCTTTTCACTATGCGGAGCATCGGCTAGTTCCGGCGTTAAATCTTGGCCTGCCCAATGCTCATAATGTTTGCCATTTTTCCACAATTTGGAATGCGTCATATCATAAATGAGCCCCTGAAAGGCCACCCAAATCTCAGGCTTATCCTGCCCATTTCGTAGGGCTAACTGTCCGCGTGTATAGGTTTTCATATTTTACACGAAGCTAAATAAAAAGGGTCAAAGACCATTTTTTTCAGAAAGATTTTTAATTTTACATCGCAATATAATTTCCTATGAAACAATTCTTTGTCTTATTATTCGCTATCTCTGTGATGGCATGCAGTGGAGGGGATCCAGCACCCACTCCGACTCCTACGCCTCCCACTCCTACGGTGAGTGTGGCGACCTTAGTCAAGAAAGTGTGGACAGCTAGCTCCGTTCAATGGGATGGCGTAACTAAATACGATAAATCAAGTACTTCGAATGTCGTTCAGGGTTATTCTCAATACAAATTAGATCTATCAACCGCAGGTTCCGTCACATTAACGGAGTTTGATGGAAAAATATTTACAGGCACCTACACCGTTGCGACGGATGGAAATAGCCTTACTTTAAGTGGATTGACGAGTGCTGAAGGAGCACCTACAGGAACCGGCGGTACCATCATTTACTCTATTTTATCAACGCCTACGGCGACTGGATTAAGCTTACAACAATCAACAGCTTACGTAAAAGCGAGCAGCGCTATTGTTAAGTTAGCATTAGTTAATTAAGTAGATTATTAAAAATAAAAGCCGTCCTTGTGGCGGCTTTTTGTGTTATATGGAAAAGAGAACAGAAATTGGTGAGATTGGTGAGTTTGGTTTAATTAATCATATCGCGTCTCAATTGACAGAGAAGCAAGCCTGGACGGAACTGGGAATAGGCGATGATACGGCCGTTTTGGATCCGAAAGGAAATAAGGTAGTAACCACCACAGAGCTTTTAATTGAAGGCGTTCACTTCGATTTAGCCTACACGCCCTTACAGCATTTGGGTTTTAAAGCCGTTTCTGTCGTTCTTTCCGATATCGCAGCGATGAATGCGATTCCGACCCAAATAATCATTGGATTAGGATTATCTAATCGTTTCTCAGTGGAATCTGTGGATGCTTTATACGAAGGCATTCGATTAGCTTGCGAAGAATACAAAGTGGATGTCGTGGGTGGTGATACCACTTCTAGTCCGCAAGGTTTGATTTTATCAATGACTGCCACGGGTGTGGTAGAGAACGAGAAATTAGTGAAGCGCGGAACTGCGAAGCCGAACGATGTGCTTTGCGTATCTGGGGATTTAGGTGCAGCGTTGATGGGTTTACATTCGTTAGAAAGAGAAAAGCAGGTCTTTTTGGCGAATCCAGATATGCAACCCGAATTAGAGGGGAAGAGCTATGTGGTGCTACGTCAGTTAAAACCGATGGCTCGCTTTGATATTATACACGAATTACGCGAGTTAGGGGTGGTTCCTACCTCGATGATTGATTGTTCGGATGGTTTGGCCTCTGAGATCATTCACCTTTGCAACGCATCTGGTTTAGGGGCGCGAATTTTTGAGAAGAATATTCCGATTGATGACGAGACCTATTTAGCTGCAACGGAATTTAGTTTAAGTCCTTTGACTGCGGCATTGAATGGCGGAGAGGATTATGAGTTGTTGTTCACCGTTTCTCAGGAGGATTTTCCAAAAGTAGAAAAGATTGCAGACGTGACCGCTATCGGATACATGACGAATATCGAGAAAGAACGAGTTATGGTGATGAAGTCGGATGCAATCGTCGATTTAACGGCTCCAGGCTTCGGGAAAGCCTAAGCCATTCGTCGTTAAAATTTGCCGTTTGATAAATTTAGGGTTAGAATCGGATTAAAATCGGTATTTTTGTTGTGAATTCTATCCCGTGTTTTAGAAGAATCCTATCATGACAAAGTCTTCCTTCATCCGGAAATACTCTAATCGCTTTCTTTCAAGGTGGTTAGTCTTGGTATTCGACTCACTTATCGTTGTTTTCTCCTTTTCCATTGCGACACTATTGCGAATGAATTTCCAGGTGATGGAAATTGATTTCAACATTTTCTTTTCCCAGCTTATTTTTGTCCTGGGCTTACGTTTATTAGCTTTTTTGTATTTCCAGTCCTATGCTGGAATCATTCGACATACGAGTATTGAGGACGCCATTCTAATCTTGAAGGCGGTTTTCACGGGTTCATTGGGAGCCGTTGCGGTTTCTGGAGTTATCCGAAATACCTTGGGTTTTGAGCACGTATTCAATCTATCGGCGTCTATTTTAATCATTGACTTCTTCATCTGTCTGTTTTGGATGGTGATTTTGCGCTTCTTTGTGAAGAGCTTTTACGAATCCTTTGTGAATCAGTTCAAGCCTACCATCGGCGTATTGATCTATGGGGCTGGTTATACAGGTATGTTGACGAAGAATGTGTTCCAAACAGACCGCAGCACTAACTATAAAATTCTCGGTTTTATCGATGACAATGAGTCTAAAATTGGCAAGACCATCGAGGGTATTAAAGTATACAGTTTGCCAGAGGTATTAGATAAGTTCGTGGGTTCGAATGACGGCATGGAGGTTATTATGGCCATTAATAACATGTCTGCGAAGTCGAAGCGTAAAATTTCTGACATTTTCTTAGACAGAGGCGTGGTCGTGAAGGCCCTGCCTCCAGTAGATAAATGGGTAGAGGGTGAGTTCGCGATGAATCAAATTCACAATGTGAAAATTGAGGACTTATTGGGTCGCGAAGTAATCCAAATGAATAACAAGCGCATCGGCGAGGAGATTTCAGGTAAAATCATTTTAGTGACCGGTGCAGCTGGATCTATCGGTAGTGAGATTGTTCGTCAGTTGATTGCTTATTTCCCAGCAAAATTGGTTTTAGTCGATCAAGCAGAATCGGCATTATATGATTTAGAATATGAATTAGCTGGTAAAGTTCCGACTAACGTTCAACTCATCGTGAATGTAGCGGATGTGTCAGATACCAGACGTATTAGCAAGATTTTTAAGAACCACCGTCCTGATATCGTTTTCCATGCGGCTGCCTATAAGCACGTGCCATTAATGGAAAATAATCCTTACGAGGCGATCAAGACGAACGTGATTGGTACGCGTATTTTGGCGGAATTAGCCTCTGAAGTAGGGGTGGAAAAATTCGTGATGGTATCTACGGATAAAGCCGTAAACCCGACGAACGTGATGGGTGCCACGAAGCGTTTAGCTGAGATGTATACTCAGTCGATGAACCAAATCGAAGGGGTGAAGACGAAGTTTATTGCCACTCGTTTTGGGAATGTATTAGGCTCCAATGGTTCCGTTATTCCGTTGTTCAAGAAGCAAATTGAGCGTGGCGGTCCCGTAACGGTGACGCACCCAGAGATTACGCGTTATTTCATGACGATTCCGGAAGCCTGCGAACTTGTTTTAGAAGCGGCGACGATGGGTCAAGGTGGTGAAGTGTTTGTCTTCGATATGGGCGAGTCTGTGAAGATCATTGACCTTGCAAAGAAGATGATTACCTTGAGTGGTTTGCGTGTGGATAAGGATATCGAGATTCGCTACACGGGATTACGTCCGGGGGAAAAGTTATACGAAGAGTTGTTAAATAACGACGAAAATACCTTGCCTACGCACCATCCTAAGATCTTGATCGCGGAGGTAAATACGCCTTCTTATGCGTACATGGAAGTAGCTACGAATGATTTGAACCACCTGTTATCAAGTGGAAACAATAATTCGATTGTGGCGAAAATCAAGGAGATTATTCCAGAGTATAAATCAAACAACTCGGTGTTTGAGACCTTAGACAAGAAATCGTCTAAATAACCCTGATTCTTTTTACGATCCAGATAGCCGCTAATGTAAATAGCGGAGCAGCTACTACGTCTAAGCTATAATGCACGTGCTGCACTAAGAGTAAACTCACTAGGAGGAGGCTAAGTCCAATCGCAATTCGCCTTTCTCTAGTCGTAGGCAGGAAGTAACAAACAAAAACCATCGTGGCCGTATGACCAGAAAAGAAGAGGTCTTTCGTGATGGCCATGTTCTCCCCATAAATGAACATCTCTGCTAAAGGATCATGCAAATCTATTAATCGAGCCGGAGGATCCAGCGCAACGAAGTAAATACAAATAAAGCGGAATAGGGTTTCTACATTGAAGGCCCACGCAAACCAGACGAATCGTTTCGGGTCCTGCAGAAGGCGATATAAGAGGTAAATGACCGAGAGGTAGATGATCCCAAAAATAGGGTAGGAAACATTTAGGGCTGGAAGCGCGTTTAGTATAGGATCGTTCCACTGGATGCCATCACGTAATTGGATCCATTGAAAATAATCATCTGCCTTGAAGGGGAAAATAGAGAACACGGCTAAGGCTCCCAGGAAGGAGATTGTAAAGCTTCGATTTGCAAAGGCGGTTTTCCAGGTTTGTTTCAAGTTTGAACGAAAATTAGGTAATTTGGGAAGCGAAATTAGTGCTAAAAAATAAAATAAGATGAAAAAGATCTCGAAAATTACGGTAATAGTGTTGAGCATCATCACGAGCGCATTTCATTTTTCCTGCGGTAGCGCGGCAGAAAAAACTAAACAGACAACTAAAATGGATCAGAAATTAGAGAAAATTACGTTTGGAGCAGGGTGTTTTTGGTGTGTGGAGGCAGTATTTCAGCGCGTGAAAGGGGTGAAAACAGTCACTTCAGGCTATATGGGGGGGAAGATTAAGAATCCAACTTACCGCGAAGTTTGCTCGGGACTTACAGGGCATGCAGAGGTTTGTCAGTTAAGTTACGATCCGGCTGAGGTGAGCGTGGCGACTTTGTTGGAGATTTTTTGGCAAACACATGATCCCACGACTTTGAATAGACAAGGGGCAGATACCGGGACTCAGTACCGCAGTGCCGTATTTTTCCATACAGCGGAGCAGCAAAATGAGGCGGAGACTTGGAAGAAAAAGTTAAATGACTCCCACGTTTTCCCGAATCCCATTGTGACGGAAATTACCCCGGCTTCTGAGTTTTACGTGGCGGAAGATTACCACCAGAACTATTTTAATGAGAATGGGACGGAGCCTTATTGCCAAATCGTCATCAAACCTAAAATGGATAAGTTCTTAAAGGCCTTTAAGTCTAAGCTAAACTAGAATCCTCCTTTGTCATAAAAGCTGCGTCTACGGGATAATTTCAAATCCTGTAGCAGCGTCGATTTCACGCGAAGATCGAAGGAATAATTACTCGCACGGCCATAGAATGGACTCGCGATAGGCGTCCAGTTAAAGTTCATTTCCCAGCAATGTAGATCACGGTGCACGGACATGTTCGTGTAAGTCAGGCCTTTGTACTTGAAGTCAAAGCCAGACGTTACCGAGAATTTCCATTTTTCAGAAAGACTTAAGTCACCTTGAAAGCTAAGACCACTAATATTTTGGGGAGAGGCTAAACCTGTCTTATTCATACTGTATTGGTACGAAAAAGAGAAGTTCCAAGGCACATTCCAGTCGACATAGTCGTCCAGGTTTCGGTTAATTTGATTCATTTGCGCCTCGCTGGCGTTCTTATTTTCTTTCGGCTTAGGTTTTCCAGCGGAGAATCGACGGCCTATCGAGAAGTTAAATCCTTGTAAACGGGCTAATCCAGCACCAGAACTGAACATGTAGTCTGGAGTTCTGCGACCGATATCAAAAAACAAAGGATCCTCTACATACAAATAGGGGTCAAAACTTCCGCCTAAGTTGATATCAAATTCCTTTACACGGGACGCAAGGTTAAACCCTATATTAGAAAGGGCATATTCTTTTGCCAGTAAATTATAACTTCCGTTGATCCCGAAGTTGTCTAAAATGCGGACCTTCTCCGTTAACACGCTTGCCGTATCTGACTTCGTTTTCAGTTTAGCCTCTAAGGTGTTTTGGAACCCAAAAGAAACCGCCCCAGTCGCACCCCCATAACTCATTGTTCTCGGGTCAAACGTACTAATCCGGCGAATATCCCCGATCTGCTCTTTTCCTTCAGAATTAATAAATTTCCGGTTATTGATTCTGACATCTTGGAAAAATCCATAGGTCGGGTCAGAAATATCAGGCGTATAACTTAGGCCTACAGACGGGACTAAGGTATGTCGAATAGCCTCTAAGCGACCCTTCTTAAAGCGCAAAGTTCCGAACAAACGCGTATTCATACTTGCCGAAAAGGCAACCTGTGAGCTGAATTTAGGCAAGCCACCCACCGTATCAATGCGCACGGTAGAATCCGCTGGCACGTAGGTATACTTGTAAGAACGCGTGTACATATTTCCAGACCAAGACACCCCAGGAGTTAAATTGATGTGCTTCGTTAACTTCAGGTTAGGCAGGGCAAGTGGAATACTATAATTGAATTTGGTCTGCGCCTTTTCCCATAAGATCGGTAAGGTGCTCGCATCCACCGGAATCACGCCTGGCGGAACATCATCCACGCCGGTCGGAATAAATGGACGTTGAATAGTGCCTCGGAGCGAATTAGAGGCGCGCGGATACACATCAAATTCGTAACGCGTATACGGGTCACCTACTTGGTTCGTCATTGAGATGCCTCCAGAAAAGTCCAAACCAATTCGGAATTGATCGATGAAACGATCGCCTATGGAGTTCTTCTTTTTGAAGGGTTGAATTTGGTTTAGGCCAAAGTTAAAGTCCGTTCCCGCATCAAACACGCGTGTACTCGTGTTCTGGTTGATACGTAGGTTGATGCTCGTGCGAATGCTTTGGCCAAAATTCCGGGAATACTGCACGGATGATCCGATCGTATTCGACAGGTATTGCTGCGTATTAAAGGAATTGAATTGGTTGTAGGAGTTCGAGGCGATATTCACAGAGGCTGAGAAGCTAGAATTTCCGACACTACGTGGCGCATGCGACCATTGTAGAGCGAAATCAGTTCTTTTCGTCGGGTCAAACTCATCCCCATTGCTGTTACGATTGAAGGCCAAATTAAAGCTACCTGTGTAACGATAACGCTTGTTGTATTGGGAGTTTGCGCCTAGACCCCAGCCACCTTTGGAGTAGATTTGGCCGGTAAAACGGATGCCTATGTTTTCGCTAGCCGCCCAATAATAACCGCCTTCACGCAGGTAAAAACCACGTCCATTCGGTTCCTCGCCATAAGTAGGCATGATAATTCCGGACTTGCCTGCCTCCTTTGGCTGGGAATAGGGGAAAAAGCCAAAAGGTAAGCCGATGGGCAAGGGAATGTCATTCAACTCAAAGTGAAAGGGTCCGGAGATGATCTCTTTTTTGCCTACGACTTTGATCTTGTTTGCCTTGATGTGAAAGTGCGGATGCGTTAAATTACAAGTGGTATAAATGGCATTTCGAATGTAGAGATTCTCCTCCTCGTCTTTTTTGACGTTTTTACCCTGCACAAAACCCTCGCCCTGCTGGGTCACAATTCCCTTAATGATGGCCCGTTTCGTCTTAAAATTATAGCGAATCTCATCGGAATCGTATTTATCACTTCCTTGGAGAAAAACAGGGAGACCGACGATCTTCTGAGTGAGGGTATCCTTTGTTCCGATGGCATAGACCTCGTTTTTTGCCCAGTCCAAGCGGATATAGTTCGCTTCGAGGGAGATGTCGCCGTATTTGACTTTGGCATTACCGTATAAATTAACGATTTGCTTGTCCGCGTCTAAAATCGTGGAGTCGACGGCAGAATAGTAAACAGTAGTCTGTAAATCTGCCGCCGTGTCTTTAGGGATCGATTTCTGTAAAGTATCCGTCGAGATTACTCGCTGCGCTTTCACCTCTGAAAAAGAAGCAAATAGGAGCAGCAGGGTAACAAAAAGGTAATATGTGGATTTCTTTACCAAATGGAATTTAAAAATTATCTTTGTAACATTAATACAAGCCTACAAAATTACATCTTTGCTTGTTATCAACGTGTACAATTAGAAAATAATGTTTAATCAGATAAAATCTATCGGTTTATTTTTCTCGCTGGGTTTATTGCTGACAGCTTGGACGCCTAGCGGCTTTCAGAAAACGGACATTAAAAACAAAATCAAGGTGGTTTGCCTGGATGCCGGTCATGGAGGAAAAGATCCAGGCTGTTCTGGCCCTAAAGGTTCTCACGAGGGCATTGTAACCTTGAAAATTATCTTAGAATTGGGGAAAAAGCTGAAAGCAGCTCATCCTGATTTGAAGATTATCTATACCCGAGATACGGATACCTTTATTGAGTTAAACGAGCGCGCAAATATTGCCAATCGAAATAAAGCCGACTTATTCATCTCTGTGCATTGCAATGCGGCGGTGAATAAAAACGCTTACGGAACAGAAACCTATACCATGGGTTTACACAAAACAGACGGCAATTTGAACGTAGCGAAGCGTGAGAACTCCGTTATCTTGCAAGAAAAGGATTACCAAAAGACCTACGATGGTTTTGATCCTAATTCTCCATTAGCCCATATTATGATGGCGAATTACCAAAGTGCGTTCATGGCGAGCTCGGTAAAATTTGCATCTAAGGTAGAGGAGCAGTTTTCGAAGACCTATCAACGTAAGAGTTTTGGGGTAAAGCAAGCAGGATTCTTAGTGATCTGGCGTACAGCGATGCCCAGTGTATTAGTAGAGACTGGATTTTTAACGAACCCGGAGGAAGAGAATTATTTAGCGTCCGAAAAAGGACAAAACGAAGTGGCAACAGCGATTGCTACCGCGTTTAAAGCTTACAAAGAAGAAATCGAAAAATAGAAACGATGTTCAAAAGCAATGAATTAAAAGTAGGGTTTTTGGCATTGTTAGCCTTCTTAATCCTCTATTTCGGGTTTAA
>JBEBBJ010000003.1:0-39903 GCA_041158445.1 Bacteroidota bacterium | reverse complement strand
TTGCCTACCGAAGTAGTCCGTACGGGAATCGAACCCGTGTTTCATCCGTGAAAGGGACGTGTCCTAACCCCTAGACGAACGGACCATTATTTATTTTGGTGGCACAAAGGTAGGCTTTTCCCTTTTATATTCAAAACTACCAGCCAAAAAAAGACTAATTATTTTCTAATTTATTTTCGTTATTTTAGCCTAAACATTGAAGCAGAACCCCTTATGGCGAACGTACAACCCTATTCTAGACTTACTGATTTCGACATTGCCCTTTTCTTAAATGGCAAACATACAAGACTTTATGAGAAATTAGGGGCCTTCGAAATTGAACATGAGGGAGTCGTTGGAACGTTTTTTGCGGTTTGGGCTCCTAACGCTAGAAATGTTTTTGTTACCGGAAATTTTAATTTCTGGGATCATCATTCTCACCCTTTATTCCCGCGTTGGGACTCCTCCGGCATTTGGGAAGGCTTCATTCCAGGTGTTAGAACAGGGGAAACCTATAAATATGGGATTGAAACGGAAGGTGGGGAATATTTGGAGAAATTAGACCCCATGGGCTTGTATTGCGAGGCCCCACCAAAGACAGCCAGTATTGTTTGGAATACGTATAAAGAGTGGAAAGATACGAAATGGCAGGAAATCAGAGGGGCTAAGAATGCCTTGAATGCACCTATGTCTATCTATGAGGTACATTTAGCCTCTTGGATGAAGACCTTGGAAAATGATTACTTAAGCTACGACGATTTAGCTGTAAAGCTGGTGAAATACGTCAAAGAAATGGGCTTCACGCACGTGGAATTTATGCCCATCATGGAATATCCTTATGACCCATCATGGGGTTACCAAATCACGGGATATTTTGCCCCAACGGCGCGTTTTGGTGATCCACAAGGCTTTATGCGCTTAGTGGAAGCTTTTCACCAGGCAGAAATCGGGGTGATTTTAGACTGGGTTCCCTCCCACTTCCCGGGTGATGCACACGGTTTATTTAATTTTGATGGCGGAAGTGCGTATGAGCATCCCGATCCTAAAAGAGGCTATCATCCAGATTGGAAATCCTATATCTTCGATTATGGAAAGAACGAGGTTCGGTCCTTCTTGTTATCTAACGCCTTTTTCTGGTGTGATCGCTACCATGTCGATGGTTTGCGCGTTGATGCGGTGGCTTCGATGCTTTATTTAGATTATTCGAGAAACGACGGCGAATGGGAGCCGAATCAGTTTGGAGGTAACCATAACCTCGAGGTTATTTCCTTCTTACAGGACTTAAATAGCCACATTTATGCCGAATTCCCGCATATTCAAATGATTGCTGAAGAGTCTACCAGTTTCCCTGGGGTGACCAAGCCGGTGTTTATGGGAGGTTTAGGTTTTGGCCAAAAATGGATGATGGGCTGGATGAATGACACCCTTCGATTCTTCCAAAAAGACCCCATTTATCGCCAGCATCACCTGAATGAGCTAACATTCTCGCTTATTTATGCCTTTACAGAGAACTTCTGCTTACCTCTTTCGCATGACGAAGTGGTCTACGGAAAAGGTTCTTTATTGAATAAAATGCCGGGCGATGATTGGCAAAAATTCGCGAATCTACGCTTATTATTAGCGGAACAATTCACTCATCCAGGCTCTCATTTATTGTTTATGGGTGGAGAATTTGGCCAAAGAGAAGAATGGAACCACACCCAAAGCCTCGATTGGCATTTAACGGAACATAATTCCCACAAAGGCATTCAGGAGACCGTTAAAGCATTAAATAACCTATATCGCTCAGAACCAGCTTTCTACAGCAAGCAATTCGACCATGATGGTTTTGAATGGATCGAATCAAATGACCAAGGCAATTCGGTAATTTCTTACATCCGAAAGGGAGAAACAGCGAAACAGCAAGTCATTGTGATCTTGAATTTAACTCCTGCCCCTAGAGATGGGTACCGGATAGGTGTACCACTTCCTGGTGTTTGGAAGACGGTATTTAATTCTGACAAAGAAGAATTCGGTGGAAGTAATTACCCCGTTTCTGGAGCGACCATGACGGAGGAAATCAATTGGCAAGGAAAAGCATTCTCGATCGCTATCAACCTCCCTCCGCTTTCAGCGCTTATTTTGAAGGCTTAAAATTCGAAATGGGTGGAAACAATAAAGACTCAGAAAAATTCCGAGCCTTTATTCAATCCGCCTAAGTAGTATTTTTTATGACCTAAGTCATTCAAAATCTTCGTTTGTATGAAATGTAAAAATTGTACACAAAAATACTATTATATTTCAATTGCGGAAAAATATTTGGAGATTTTTTTATTATTCAGATAAAAAATAGAACTATTTCCTCTTGTTGATAATCTCCTCCATGTCAGAGAGTTCGACCTCCAGCGCTTTGGTAGATATCGTAATCTCCCAGGCACTCAGCCCTAAAGAGATACTCATACCCAATAGTCCGATGCCAAAAAACCAACGAGCCACGAGTTGTTCGTTCATAAAGAGCAAAAACATGCAAATAACGCTCAGAATCAAACTAAAAATGGCGATAATCTGCATCCGTTGAATCAACTTCATGCGTAAACGCAAATTATCGATCTGCATCCGAATCGAATCATCCGGATTTTGCTGAAACTTTTCATGTAAACCGCGAATCAAGGAGGCCATGGACATAAATCGATTCGTGAAAGCGATCATCAACAAGGAAACGGTTGAGAACAATAAGGCTGGGGTTCCGATGCTTAATTCCATGTTATTTATAATATTGATCTAGTAATTGATTCATTTCCTCTTGCACTTTTTTCGCCTCTCTCGCGGCAGAAACAGTCGTATCATCACCCGCATAGATAATTCCACGGGATGAATTCACGAGAAGTCCTACGTTTTTATTCATGCCAAACTTCGCTACATCCGCTAAACTTCCCCCTTGGGCTCCTACTCCAGGAACTAGGAAGAAATTGTCTGGTGCTATCGTTCTTATTTTCGCGATCAACTCGGTATGGGTAGCGCCTACCACGAACATCATTTGGTCCATTGTGCCCCATTCCATGGCTTTGCGCATCACTTTTTCATATAATGGAATTCCATTTTCGTCAGTGATCCGTTGAAAATCATAGCTTCCCTCGTTCGAAGTCAAAGCTAAAAGAATCACCCACTTATCTTCAAACTGCAAAAAGGGAGTCACAGAATCTTCGCCCATGTAGGGTGCCACGGTAACCGAATCAAAATCAAACCCAGCATGCGTGGGATCGAAAAAGGTTTGAGCGTATTTAGTGGCTGTATTTCCAATGTCACCTCGCTTCGCATCCGCAATGGAAAATACCTCCTTAGGCATATATTCCATCGTTTTCTGCAAACTTTCCCAACCAGCAGGCCCTAAGGCTTCATAAAACGCGATATTGGGTTTATAAGCTACCGTATAGGGTAATGTAGCATCGATAACTGCCTTATTGAAGGTAAAAATCGGATCTTTTTCCGTCTTGAATCGACTCGGAATTAGCTTCATGTCCGTGTCCAGGCCTACGCACAGGAAGGATCTTTTTTGTTCAATTTGCTTAATTAATTCCGCTGAATTCATGTGAAAGAAGGAAAATAGGATTAATTTTGCCACAAATCTATCCCTTTCCCTGCCAAAAAACAATTTATGGAATTCATTACACATCGTTTATCAGGAGTCATTGAGTGCATACCCACTAAATTTCATGACGAGCGCGGCTATTTTTATGAATCCTATAACCAAAAGCGTTTTACCGCCAATGGAATCCCGGAAGATTTCGTACAGGATAATTATTCCTTCTCAACTAAAGGAGTTCTACGAGGATTGCATTTTCAGCACAATCCGAACGGACAAGGCAAATTAGTGCGCGTCATGACGGGTAAAGCCTTAGATGTGGTGGTAGATTTACGCAAGGACTCCCCTTCCTTTGGCCAACATGAAAAATTCGTTCTAGATGCAGATAAAGGGAATATGCTATATGTTCCTATCGGGTTTGCTCACGGATTTATAGCACTAGAAGAAACGATTTTCGTGTATAAGTGCACGAACTTTTGGAACAAAGAAGCAGAATCAGGTATTCGCTGGAATGATCCAAAATTAGGCATTGAATGGGGTGTAGAGAACCCAATTGTATCGGATAAAGACCAAATACTGCCTGATTTCGACCCAAATCAAGCCATTTTTTAAATAAATTTTTGATATCTTTGCAACAATGACTCGCAAGCTGATTTTATCAAGCCCATTACTCGAAATAACCATCTCTCGGTTGTGTCAAGAGCTCATTGAAAATCAAATCAAAGACGTTGAAACTGTTATCCTAGGCCTACAGCCTCGCGGTATTTTCTTTGCGGAACGCATCGCAAAAGAATTGAGTAAACACCTCGAGAAAGCCCCTAGCGTAGGAAAAATAGATGCTACCTTCTTCCGCGACGACTACCGTCGCAGAGAAACGGTATCCCCTAATTCAACCGATGTTCCCTTCCTCATCGAAAATAAACGCGTCATTTTAGTGGATGATGTGTTAGCCACTGGCCGTATGGTGCGGGCGGCACTGGATGCGATGAATAGTTTTGGGAGACCTGCTAAAGTGGAATTATGTGTCTTAATTGACCGTATTTATAACCGTGATCTGCCTATTAACGCAGATTATGTAGGTATGAGTGTAAATACCTTACCTACCGAAAAAGTACTCGTAGAATGGACGGAACAAGGCCAGGAAGCGGATAGAATTTGGTTAATTCCTCAACAATCCTGATTTAACATATGCTAAAGTCGCCACATTTATTAGGAATCAAAGATCTGGATGAAGAATCCATTCAATTGATTGTTAAAACGGCTAGAGAATTTAAAGAGGTCCTAAACAGACCCATTAAGAAAGTTCCTTCCCTGCGTGATGTGACGATTGCCAATATCTTTTTCGAGAACTCCACTCGTACCCGTTTATCTTTCGAATTAGCAGAAAAAAGACTTTCAGCAGACACCATTAACTTCTCTGCCTCAGGGAGTTCGGTAAAAAAAGGGGAAACCTTACTCGATACCGTGAATAACATCCTAGCCATGAAAGTGGATATGATTGTGATGCGTCACGCGAGCCCAGGAGCCCCACATTACCTAGCCAAACACATTAAAGCCAATATCGTGAATGCCGGTGACGGAACGCACGAACACCCTACACAGGCTTTATTAGACACATTTTCTCTACAAGAGAAATTAGGGGATTTAGCTGGAAAGAAAATCGCTATCATCGGGGATATTTTACACTCTAGAGTAGCCCTTTCTAATATTTACGCCTTGAAAAAACAAGGAGCGGAAGTTCGCCTTTGCGGCCCAAGCACCTTGATTCCGAAGCATATACAAAGTTTAGGTGTGGAAGTTTCACACGATGTAAAGAGCACACTCGCTTGGTGTGATGCGGCGAATGTGTTGCGAATCCAATTGGAAAGACAGCAAATCAAATACTTCCCTAGTCTTCGAGAATACTCTCAATTCTTCGGGATTAATCGTGCGATGCTAGAGGAATTACCAAAAGAGATCGTTTTAATGCACCCAGGGCCGATTAATCGCGGGGTGGAATTAAGTTCAGATGCGGCAGATTCGCCACATTCGATCATCTTGGATCAGGTAGAAAACGGAGTAGCGGTGAGAATGGCCGTACTTTACTTACTCGCTTCGAGAGCTTCGTAAGCCAACAACATTTTTTGGGTAGAGATGTGATTTCCACAGGCATAGTGGCCTAGAGGGCAATTTTTCTTGCCATGATCTCCACAGGGACGGCAATCTAATTTCTCGCTTACCTCAATAATCTCCGAATGATCAGCCAACGGCCCAAAACCAAAATCAGGCAAGGTCGAGCAATAAATCGCCACGGTAGGCACATTTACCGCAGAGGATAAGTGCATAGGACCAGAATCATTCACAAAATTTCCCTTGCTTTGGGCAAAAATGGATGTAGAAGCTAATAGTGCATGTTTTCCAGTCTCATTATAAATGGACCACCCTGGACAGGCGTTTTCGATTTCATCAGACAGAGACCTCTCATTCGGAGAACCCATCAACACAATCGCTTGATCTCTGGGTAGTAAATGAATGAAATCTATCCATTTTTGAATGGGTAGGCGTTTCGTTTCCCACACACTGCCGGGTGAAATACAAATATAATTAGTAGCTGGAGGTGTGATTTTAACCGGATTTAAAAAGGGTTTGTACACCTTATTTCCTAGCCAATCGCTCAATAAACCCGTATTCCGCTCCACTTCGTGTATCCCATTCCCGAATGGGTGCGGATAACTCTTCGTGAAAAACCAGGAAAGGGGATTTTTGGCAAAGCCAAAAACTTGCTTCGCTCCGATCATCAGGCTCAACAAACCCATTCCAAAGAAACGCTGCACCACAAAAACGGTATCGAATTGTTCTGCTTTCAATCCTGTACGTAATTCCATCCAAGATTGACGTTTATTGGCCTTGTCATAAGTCCAAACCTTTGTCAAACACGGATGAGAATACGCTTGAAAAATGGACTCATTTCCTTTCCTAACTAACAGGTGAATAGACGTTTCAGGGGATTCAATCCGTATTTTTTCTAAGAGCGAGGTTACCAGAACGGCATCGCCAAGAAAAGCGGTTTGAATAATTAATACCTTAGAAACTGGATTCATGTCAGAAAAGGAAGCGATTAGCCATAAAATTACTTATTTTTGGGACATTTTTCTTAAGAACCCATTCATGAATTCAATTCACCTGCATACTTTATCTAATGGAATCACCGTGGTGCACCGTCAAGTGCTCCATACCGAGATCTCGCATTTAGGTATTATGTTAGACATTGGAAGTCGAGATGAATTAGCTGGAGAAGAGGGTTTAGCGCATTTCTGGGAACATTTAGCCTTTAAAGGGACCCAAAAGAAAAGCAATATGCAGATCATTAACCGCCTAGAAATCTATGGCGGAGAACTGAATGCTTATACAACCAAAGAAAAAATCTGTTTTCATGCCTCCATTCTAAGCCCCTATTTCGAACGGGCGTTGGAACTATTAACTGATATCACCTTTGATTCCATTTTCCCGGAGAAAGAATTAGAAAAGGAACGCTCGGTCATTTTAGAGGAGATGTCGATGTATTATGATGCTCCAGAAGAGGCGATACAGGACGATTTCGACGAATTATTATTCCCCAATCACCCCTTAGGAGTCAACATTTTAGGGACCACCGAGACGGTTCAGTCCTTTCAAAAGAAAGACCTAGAATCCTTCATCGAACGAAATTTAGACACTTCCAGAATCGTATTTTCCTCTATTGGGAAATTAGATCCTGCCAAAGTATTTGCCTGGGCTGAAAAGCATTTAGGATCGATCAAAGCAAAGAAACAAATCGTTAAACGCGTGGCGCCGTCAGCCATGATTCCTCAGACGAAAGTCATTAAAAGAGGCATCACGCAGTCCCATGTGGCTTTAGGTCGTCAATCTTTTGCGATTGAAAACCCGAATCGACTCGCCTTCTTCCTTTTAGTCAATCTGCTAGGAGGTCCCGGAATGAATTCCTTATTGAATGTTTCCGTACGCGAACGACACGGGCTCGTTTATTCGATTGAAGCGAGTTTGACGTCCTTTTTAGATTCAGGTTATTGGGCCATTTATTTTGGCACTGAACCTAATCAGGTAAATAAGTCCTTAAAATTGATCCAAAAAGAGTTCGCGAAACTGCAGGAAAAAGAATTAACAGCTCCTCAATTAAAGAAGATTAAGAGTCAACTCAAAGGGCAGTTAGCCATGGCTGAAGAGGGTAACTTGAACTTTATGTTAATGATGGCGAAAAACCTGCTAGACCGAGAGAAAATCGAGAGTTTAGACGAAATTTTCGATCAAATCGACCTCATTGACAGCGCACACATCCAATCATTGGCAGTAGAAATGCTGAATCCAGATACCCTGAGTTATTTGATTTTCGAACCTTAAATTCGTGCATCTCTACCTCCATATCCCCTTTTGTAGACAAGCTTGTCATTATTGCGATTTCCATTTTTCCACGAACACCAGTAGAAAAGAGGAAATGGTACAGGCTATTTGCCGTGAAATAAGCGCACAAAAAGACTATTTAAACGGAGCACAACTGCAAACCATTTATTTAGGCGGAGGTACCCCTTCCCTCTTAACGGCCTCAGAATTAGATTCGATTTTTGATGCGATAGGCGCTCACCATTCCATCGCTGGCCATGCAGAAATTACCCTAGAAGCAAATCCGGAAGACTTAACACCGGAATACTGCAAAATGATTGCCTCAAAAGGCATCAATCGATTAAGTATCGGAATCCAATCTTTTCAAGACAATAACCTGGTCCTGATGAACCGAAATCACCAGGCTAGCGATTCGATTCAAGCGATTAAAAATGCGCAAGAAGTAGGAATAAGCAATATTAGTATTGATTTGATTTATGGAATTCCGAGGAATTCTCCGGATGATTTAAATGAAGATTTAGCAAAAGCTACGTCTTTAGGTGTACAGCATATTTCTGCTTATAGCCTGACGGTAGAACCTAAAACGGTTTTTGGGGTTCAGAAAAAAAAGGGAGCCTTCACCGAAATTCCAGATGCTGCGATGGCTAAGGCCTTTACGCAGGTTCGTGAATATTTAGAAGCAGCAGGTTATGAGGGCTATGAAACGTCGAATTTCGCCAATGAAGGCCAATATTCCATCCATAATACCAGTTATTGGCAGCAGGAGCCCTACCTCGGTGTAGGTCCATCTGCCCACAGTTTTAATGGCCATTCTAGACAATGGAATGTCTCTAATAACGCCAAATACCTAGCAGAAGGGCATTTACTAGCGGAAAAGGAAGAACTGAGCCCCGCGGATCAATTGAATGAATACCTCATGGTTCGCTTACGTACGAAATGGGGAATTAATCTCGTGGAAGTGCGGGAACGTTTTCTTAAAATGGGACAAGAGTACCCAGAAAAAGAATTACAATCTTGGATGGCGCAAGGATATGCCCGTTTAGAAGGGGAAAACTTAGTTCTAGTGAACGAAGGCAAACTAATTGCAGATCGTTTAAGCAGCGATATTTTTGTGGTCTAAGGCCTTTTTGTAATTTTACACAGCTATGGCAAAGAGAATTGAATTCACGAAAAATACCCCAAACGCTAAAGGCGGAGGAAATAAATTTGAACGTTTATCCAAAAAAAGCCCTAAAAAGCGAAGCTGGCTAAAGAAAATCGGATTTTTCTTCCTTTATCTCATTGGATTCAGCCTTTTCTCCGTCGTATTCTTAAAATTTTTCCCCGTCTATTTCACGCCTACCATGGCCTCGAGGAAGATTGATGCGCTGCTAGAAGGAAAGCCCTCTAAAATATATTCTCAGTGGACTCCCTATAAAGATTTAGATAAAAATGTAGCTATCGCTGTGATCGCTTCAGAGGATCAGGCCTTTCCAGATCACCACGGATTTGATTTTGATGCCATGTGGGGAGCTGTAAGACATAATCTGAAGGGAAAGAAAATCAGAGGGGCTAGTACTATTTCCCAGCAAGTCGCTAAAAATGTCTTCTTATGGCAAGGCAGAAGCTATGTTCGCAAGGGATTAGAAGTCTATTTTACCTTCTTGATTGAATTAATTTGGGGCAAAGAGCGTATCCTAGAAGTGTATTTAAATGTAGCGGAGACGGGGCCCATGACTTTTGGGGCTGAGGCTGCTTGTAGACGCTTTTACGGGCATAGTGGTGCAGAAATTTCTACTTCCGAAGCCGCAAGAATCGCGGCGGTTTTACCAAGCCCTAATCGTTTCTCGATTGAAAATCCCTCCGCCTATGTGCGTAAACGAACATCGGCTATTCAACGCCAAATGAGAGGTTTAGGGGGTACGAAATACCTTCGAAACTTATAATAACTCGACAGAAGGATCCCAGAAATGGGAATGAAAGTTTTGAATTTGGTCATTCTGTATGGTCAAACCCTCTGCTTCTAACAATTCTTGCATTCGATTCCCACCGAAAAAATTCTTCCCAGTCAATACCCCATTGCGATTCACCACCCGATGCGCAGGAATAGACGCCTGACCATGCGAAGCATTCATCGCCCAGCCTACTAATCGAGCACCTCCTTTAGAACCTAAATACCCTGCAATAGCTCCATAGGAGGTCACTCGCCCCGAGGGGATCAAGGAAACCACCTGATAAATCGCATCAAAATCAGCCATTATTCTTCTTTACGCTCTTCGATTTCTTGACATAATTCCGCGTACCATTTCTCACCAAATTTGCGAATCAAAGGTTCCTTCAAGAAAACATAAATAGGTACACCTAAGGAAGCGCCATTCGAACAAGCATCTGAACAGATGGACCAACGGTCGTAATTCAAGGCAGTATAATCTGCTAATTTAGCTAAACGAATCGGGTATAAATGACAGGAAATAGGCTTCCTGAAATCTGTTTTACCCGCAAAATAAGCCTGCTCGATACCGCATTTTAAATGACCTTTATCGTCATATAAAGCGTAGGCACATTCGCGTCCTTTGATGACCGGAGTAGAAAAATCACCATCGTCATCTTTCACCCAGGCTCCTGTTTTTTCTAATTCTTTTAAGCCTATTTCAGATAAAAATGGCTTGATCTCGTCTTGAATTCGCTCTAAAATCTCTAGTTCCTCTTCCTCTAAAGGAGCGCCTAAATCACCCTCCACACAACAAGCACCCTTACATTTGGCTAAATCACAAACAAAAAACTCGTCTGCTACATCTGAAGAAATTACTGTATCGTCAATTAAAATCATCTGCGTATTTTTGAACAACAAAGGTACAGATTATAGTTTATTAAGGTAATTTTACACGATGAAATACCTTTGGCTACTTTTATTCTGTTTGCCGCTTCATGCGAAAACGGCCTTCCCTGATTCACTCTTGATCGGGAACGTAAAAGTATTCATACATCCCTCAGCAAAAGCCATCCTAGAAACGGAGCAAAAACGCTTAGGAAGCAGCAAGAAATTTGTGGAAGGAATGAAGGAGAAAATGCGTTTCTATTTCCCCGTCATGGAACCTCTATTGAATGCAGCGGGCATTCCGAATGAATTTAAATACCTTTCCGTTCAGGAAAGCGGACTTAATCCAGTGGCAGTTTCCACTTCGCAAGCCGTGGGGTATTGGCAATTTAAGGCTGGTACAGCCACTGATGTGGGCATGAAAGTCAATACCCATGTCGATGAGCGCAAGCACATTATCGAAGCCACAAGGGGTGCTGCGAACTATTTCACCCGCAATAACCGTGTTTTAAATAATTGGGTGGGGACACTTCTCTCCTACCGGGTGGGTTTAGGAACCGCAAAGAAAACGTCCTATGTGATGGATTGGGTGGGTAAATCGGATATTCAAGTAGATTCAAGCACGGACTGGTACGTTTTACGTTTTTTAGCCTACCAAAAATTCTGGGCGGATGAATTTAAAAAGGATGATTCACTAGGAATTCAACCTACGAATCAGGCTAAATTGATCTGTTACGACAATTCTTGTGGCAAAAACCTCTATGAAATAGCGGATGAATTAAACGTCAGTTATGATGATTTGAAGAAATACAATCCGTGGATTTTGAACGATTACATCCCTGATGACAAGAATTACATCATTTATCATCCATCATCGGTAACCTTTTTCGACAATTCGCTTCAGATTCCGGAGATTCTTGCGCCAGTTGATTTTCTACTACCTCCCAAGAAGAAATTAGATAACCCGCAAAAGGAATAATCCATCCCGAATAGGCATCAATAAAGGCTCCACACGTGAATCTGTGGCTACTTTTGTGTTGAAATCGCGCAGGGCTTGTGTTGACTTGTCTTTGGCAGACTCATCGATAATCTTACCGCTCCATAAGACATTGTCCACTAGAATTAGACCTCCTGAGCGCATTTTATCAATAACAAGATCGAAATACAGCGCATAATTACGCTTATCTGCATCAATAAATACCAAATCGATAGGACCCGAAATCGATGGGATTTCGACAGCCGCATCAGCAATTCGGTAATCTATTTGATTCTTGAAAGAAGAGCGATCAAAGAAAGAACGCGTAAAGCTTTCTAATTCCTCATTGACATCAATCGTAATTAAACGTCCATCCTGCTGTAAACCTTCGGCAAGACAAAGGGCGGAATACCCGGTATAGGTGCCTATCTCGAGAATGAGAGCGGGTTGATAAACTTTGGAAATAAAGGACAAAAAACGGCCTTGCAAATGACCGGAAAGCATTCGAGGCTGCAATACCATCGCATGGGTCTCCCGAACTAACTCCTTTAATAAGTCGTTTTCAGGTTCCGTATGCAAGCGTGCATATTCCTCAATGCCGTGGTCAATGAATTCCATCTATTTGATACCCGTATAAAAGAAATCCAACGAATTAGCTGGATCCTGGCTTAGGAAATAATCATCCACCTGAATGGAGCTCACTAAAGAATTATTCGATTTAGACATCGATAAACGGCTCATGCGGTTCGCAATATCGTAGGGAACCTGCAACCAGGTTCTTGGTAATTTGTATTGTAGATTGAAAATATCGAAACGCGTGATTCGCTTCACCGCCACCTTATTTTCTTCGTAATAATCCATCACTTTTTGATTCCCATGCACACCTTCTGTGATGACCTCAGAGAAATGTTTCTTCATCAAATCACGTAATTCAGGCGCTAAATACTCGCGTACGTGCCATGGATTACGCGTCAAAGAGAAGGTTTTATTAACCGTAGTCAAATACAACTTCCCTCCTGGCTTTAGCACGCGAGCGGCCTCAGCTAAGAAGAAATCATCGTTTTCGATGTGCTCTATCACCTGAAAAGTCACCACATAATCGAAATGATTCGATGGTAAATCCTTCAATGGGGGCAAGAACATATCGATGAACTTGAATTTCGGGTAGGTCTTAGAAAGACTCTCCATCAATTCTGTATTCTTATCTACACCTGTGTATTCGCTAACCGAATCTGCTAAAACGCCTACTCCGCGTCCCGTTCCACATCCGATCTCTAAGACATTGCCAGAAAGCAATTTACTCACATGGATATAAGGATATAAAAGGCGCTGGTGAACAGGGTTATCTGAAGGAATATCAGAGGAAGCAATTTCGGTTGTTTTATACATTCTAAAAGGATTAGAAGACAAAGGTAAGGAATTATCTAGCTGAAATGTTAAAAAAAATGACGACCTTCGTGCAAAATTTCAAGCAACAACGTGTCAGAAGAAAACGCATCAAGACCCCCATTTAAGAGACCATTTAGGCATTATACCGCTCCTGTAACAGACAATAAAGAGTTTGTTTTTGGGGTACAATCTGTCCTAGAAACCCTTCGTTCTGGGAAGGAAATTGATCGTTTATTAGTCCAAAGAGAACTTGGAAACACGGAAATCCTCGATTTAGCGAAAGAAAAAGGCATTCAAGTACAGAAGGTGCCTTTGGAAAAATTAAACCGTATTACGCGGAAGAATCACCAAGGTGCGATCGCTTTCGTTTCGGCTATTCACTACGCGAAATTAGAGAATGTCATTGCAGATACGTTTGAAAAGGGTGAAATCCCATTCATTTTGATTCTAGACCGTGTGACGGACGTTAGAAACTTCGGTGCCATAGCGCGTACCGCTGAATGCGCAGGAGTTCACGCCATCGTTTTACCTTCCCGTGGAGCCGCTCAAATCAATGCAGATGCCATGAAAACTTCTTCTGGAGCCTTGAACTTTATCCCTGTTTGCCGGGAAGATAGCTTAATTCAGACCATCGACTTCTTACAAAACTCCGGTTTACGTGTGGTCGCTTGTACAGAAAAAGCGAAAAGCACGATCTACGAAGTGGATTACAAGGACCCGATTGCCATTATCATGGGATCTGAGGAAGACGGAATCACAGACGAAATCATCCGCAAATCAGATGAGATCGCTAAAATCCCTCAAACAGGTCAAGTAGGATCCTTAAATGTGTCGGTTGCCGCGGGTGTCATCATTTTTGAGACCGTTCGCCAACGTTCAATTTAATTTTTTCGAAGTATTTGTGTGGCTGAAGCTTGGGCTTTGGGCAAAATAGTCACGTCCGCAATATTCACATGAGCTGGCGCGGTAACGATATAGCGAATTAAATCAGCCACGTCCTCTGCTACTAAAGGTTCGAATCCTGCATAAACAGAGGCTGCTTTTGATGAGTCCCCTTTAAAACGCACATTTGAAAATTCTGTATTAACTGCACCTGGAGCTACATTAGACACCTTAATACCGAACGCATTTAAGTCCTGACGCATTCCTGCTGATAAGGCTTCTACAGCCGCCTTAGAGGCACAATATACATTCCCATTTGGATAGGTTTGCTTTCCAGCGATAGAGGATAAATTAATGATGTGACCTGACTGGCGCTCCACCATCCCTTTGATTACCTCTTTCGATACATATAATAGACCTGTTACATTAGACGACATCATCGCGTCCCAATCAGCCACGTCTCCATCTTGAATTGCGGACATCCCATGTGCATTACCCGCATTATTGACCAGAATATCGATATTTTTCCAACCTTCTGACAATGATTCAAAGGCAGATATAACCGAATTTTGATCCGCTACATCAAAGACTAGAATAGTTGAATCTACTTTTAAACTTGCTTTCAGCTCATCTAAGCGCTCTTTTCTTCTTCCACACAAGATTAAACGAAATCCCTCTTTCGCTAAAGATTCAGCAGTGGCGCGACCGATTCCGGAACTCGCACCTGTGATACAGGCTATTTTATTCATCGAATTAATTTTTCACGAAGGTAAGCGCAAAGAGGTGTTCTAAAAAATTTGAGCGTAATTTGTAAGCAAATTCAATACCCTATGAACTTTTTAATTGTTGGATTGGGCAACATAGGCCCGCAATACTTATTTACTCGGCATAATATCGGATTTATGGCGGTTGATTATTTGGCCAAACAAAAAGACATCAACTTCAAAACCGATCGTTTAGCCTCTGTGGCTTCCTATAAAGAGAAAGGACACACCATCTATCTGATTAAACCCACCACATTTATGAACCTCAGTGGCAAGGCCGTTAATCACTGGCTGAACTTCTATAAGATCGAAAAAGAGAACATGCTTGTACTAGTAGATGATTTAGCGCTCCCGTTCGAAACCTTGCGTTTAAAGCCCAAAGGTTCATCGGGTGGACATAATGGTTTGAAAAGTATCGAAGAAGTCCTATCAGGCTCTGAATATCCCCGTTTGCGCATGGGTATAGGCAGTGATTTCCCCAAAGGAAGGCAAGCAGATTACGTGCTAAGTAACTTTTCTAACGCAGAATTAGAGACCATTCCCTTTATTTTGGATAAAACCGCGGAGATAATTGAATCATTCTGCGTTGAAGGACTCACCAAAACAATGAACAAATACAACCAATGATTGTACTTTTTAAAGAATATTTGAATTTTTCCGTAATTTTAAAATAAGAATTATTCAAATGTATTGAAATAATAAGCCAAATATTATTCTGAAATATTAAAAATAACCTATCAATAATTCTGAATTTCAAATAAAAATAAGAATTTTCGGAAAAATTAAACCCAAAATAGACTAAAATAAAGTTTTGCCATATTAAAAAAATGCAATAATTTTGCATTGTTGATTTAGATAATAAATATAACAAAAATATGAAGAAGACATTATTATTAGCTAGCTGTTTAATTGGATTAAACCTAGTTGCGGTTGCAGGAGAAGAAGCACGTTCATTTAATCGTTCAAACGATTTATCAGTAAAAACAGAAACATTATCAGAAGTAATCACTTCGTTGATTCGCAAAGATGCTCAAGTAAAGAGCGCAAGCGCAGCAACATTGACTATATCGATTTTAGAAGATTTCCAAAATAACCATACATCTTATTTAAAAGTAACTGAATCAGAAAAAGCGGTTTTCAACCAGACCATTAAAACTATTTCTGAGCAAGGACAAAATTTTTCAGATGTTAAGACATTAAACTGGATCAAAGAAATTAATCAAGCAGCGAAAAAGATCAACCTAGTTTGGTCAATTGTTAGCGCTGAGCCCGTTATCGACACTAATTTTGATAATAGCTCAGAACAACAAGAGCACTTGATTGTTATGTTATAATTAGATTGTTAGTAGTTTTCATAGTTAAATAGGTTTAGAGGTAATCAAAAAAGGTGAAGTTTTTAACTTCACCTTTTTTTATATTTTTTTTGCACTAATCTTATAAAATATCCGCCAAAGCATTATATTTGTATAAATTTTCATAGTTAAATAGGTTTAGAGGTTAAACAAATAAGGCCAGAAGTTTCTTCTGACCTTATTTTTATTTTATACCTAGCCTATTTTGGGGCTTAATTCACCGTTCCTCCATTCCAGATTTGCTTATTAGGCTGAACTAAAGCTAGACTTCCATCCGCATCCTCTGCCATTAGAATCATCCCCTCACTCTCTATCCCCATCATTTTACGTGGCGCTAGATTAGCTAAAAAAGTTACTTGTTTACCTACAAGATCCTCTGGAGCAAAATGTTCTGCAATACCAGACAAGATCGTACGTGTCACAAATCCATCATTTACTTGAAGTTTCAAAAGCTTCTTACTCTTTTCCATCTTCTCTGCTGCGACGATTTCGCCAATACGAATGTCCATTTTGGCAAAATCATCAAAGGCTACCGTTTCTTTCAAAGCAGGCACCGATTTCGAAGCTAATTCCATCTGAGCTTTTGTTTGGATTAATTTATCCACTTGCTTTTGAACCTCCTCGTCCTCAATCTTTTCAAATAACAATCCTGGATTCTGCAAGGCAGTTCCAGCAGAGATTACCTCGAAATTACCTAAACTAGACCATTCAAAAGAAGTCATTCCTAAAGCAGAACGCAATTTGTGAGCGCTAAATGGAATAAAAGGTTCAAGTGCAATACTCGCTTGGGCCACTAATTGAACCGCGTAATTCAACACCGTTCCAGCCTTCGCTGTATCCTCTTTCATGATCTTCCAAGGCTCTGCTTCCGCTAAATACTTATTACCCAAACGAGCAATTTCCATCGCTAAAACAAGCGCATCACGGAACTTGTAATTTTCTAAAGCAGCTTCAAGCTTCGCTGGAATATCTGCTACAGCGGCCATTAAATCAGCCTCTAAACCAGTTCCTTCTAACTTAGGTGGAACCACTGAATTAAAGTTCTTATCGATTAACACAAAGGCCCGATTCACGAAATTGCCTAGGATGGCTACTAATTCAGAGTTGTTTTTGGTCTGAAAATCAGCCCAAGTAAAATCGGCATCCTTCGTTTCAGGACTCGAAGCCGTTAATGCATAGCGCAAAACGTCTTGCTTTCCCGGGAAATCCACTAAATATTCATGCAACCAAACCGCCCAATTGCGCGATGTTGAAATCTTATCCCCTTCTAGGTTCATAAATTCATTCGCAGGCACCTGATCCGCTAATTGATAGCCTCCGTGAGCCATACACATCGCCGGGAAGATCAAACAATGGAAGACGATATTATCTTTTCCAATAAAATGAACAATGCGGCTATCTTTCGCCTTCCAATAGGTCTCCCATTCCGGCGTTAATTGCTTCGTCATGGAGACATAACCGATAGGCGCATCAAACCACACATAAAGCACTTTCCCCTCCGTATCCGGCAAAGGAATAGGCACACCCCAGTTTAAATCACGTGTCATCGCGCGAGGTTTCAAGCCTTCTTGCAACCAAGATTTCACTTGACCCGTCACATTTGACTTCCATTCTGGATGTGAGGCGATGTATTTCTCTAATTCTGGTTGCCATTGATCTAAGGGCAGGAACCAGTTTTTGGTAGGCTTTAAAACGGGCTTAGAACCACTTAAAGCTGATTTTGGATTAACTAATTCAGTAGGCGAAAGTGTCGTTCCACACTTTTCGCATTGATCACCATAGGCACCAGGCTGTTTACATGAAGGACAATCACCCGTAATGTAGCGATCCGCTAAGAATTGTTTGGCCTCTTCATCATAGAATTGCTCTGTCACTTCTTCCACAAACTTCCCTTCATTGTATAGTTTAAGGAAGAATTCTTGCGAAACTTCATGATGAACAGGATCGGATGTACGACCGTAAATATCAAAGGATATACCAAATTGCTCGAAAGAGTCTTTGATCTCTTTGTAGTAATAATCAACGACTTGTTGTGGAGTTTTACCCTCCTTAGCTGCCTTAATGGTAATAGGCACTCCGTGTTCATCTGTTCCAGACACAAAAATCACATCCTTCTTTTGTAGGCGCAAATAGCGAACATAGATATCTGCTGGCAAGTAACAACCTGCTAAGTGACCGATGTGAATAGGCCCGTTCGCATAAATTAACGCTGCAGTAACCGTTGTCCGTGAAAAGTCTGACATAATTTTCTTTAAGATGAAAGCACAAAAATAGGCAAAAACATTCATTGAAATAATCGATTCAGCTATTGCGCATCAAAAAAATATTACTATCTTTGCACACAATTTAAAAAAACAGACAAAAGAAAATGTTAATTATTTCGATAAAAGAGAACGAATCAATTGATAAGGCTTTAAAGCGCTTCAAGAAGAAATTTGAAAAAACAGGTGTAGTTAAAGAACTACGTAGAAGATCTGCTTTCGAAAAACCTTCTGTAGGTCGTCGTAAAGAAATGATTCGTGCTGCTTACAAGCAAATCACTTACGGAAATATTAATAACTAATTTCCTATACATTCTTTAAAGGAATTGACTAATTTCGATGATGAATCGTGAATTAGTCAATTTTTTTTTGGACCACCTGTCCATCGAAAGGCGCCTCAGTTCGCACACGATTACCTCCTACTCCACTGACTTAGAGCAATTTACCGCTTTTTTAAATCCCTTAGAACTCCAGCAGGTTCAAGCCATGGATGTCCGGAAATGGCTCATCAGTTTATCCGATGATAGCATCCAAAACCGCAGCATTAATCGCAAATTAGCCACGCTTCGGACCTTCTATAAATACCTTCTACGAACAGGAAAAATCACCGAAAATCCGATGGCCTCCATTCGGATGGTGAAAACCACGAAGAAAATCCCCCATTTCGTCCGAGAATCGGAGATGGAGAATCTCGTGGAGAACAGGATCATCGCCACTAATTTCAGTGAAGCGCGTGATGAACTCATCCTATTTTTATTGTATGGGACCGGCATTCGACTCGCTGAACTTATCTCCTTGCAAAACTCGCAAGTCAATTTAGCGGCTAAAACGATCCGCGTCATCGGAAAACGAAATAAGGAGCGGATGATTCCGATTCCTGCCTTCTTAGTGGAACTCATAGAGACTTACCGTCAATTTTGCACCTTCGAGAACGCTCATTTATTGCTAACGGACAAAGGAGAGCCACTTTACCCGATGTTTGTACAACGATTAGTCAAGAAAAATTTAGGGGAATTCAGCCAGCTGGAGAAATTATCTCCGCACGTATTGCGTCATACCTATGCGACTCACCTGTTGAATAGAGGCGCTGATTTAAATGCCATCAAAGAGTTATTAGGCCACGCGAATCTTGCCGCAACGCAAGTCTATACCCACAATTCGATGGAAAAGATGAAGGCGATTTACCAGCAAGCGCATCCTAAAGCTTAATCAGCTAAGACTAAGGGGCCTTTTTGATTGATTTGGGAGACATATTGCTCTGACCCAATGCCTAAGGCTGCGAATTCAGCAGCCATGGCTTCAGCCACTTTCTTTGCAGTTTCTTCTCCTTTCGATAAGGCAAATAGTGATGGGCCAGAACCAGAAATAGAGCATCCTAAGGCGCCGTTGGCGATAGCCGCTGCTTTCACTTCTGCGAATCCAGGAATTAAGATGGCTCTTGACGGCTCGATAATCACATCGACTAGGGATCTACCAATTAATTCATAATCAGGCAGTAAGAGGCCGGCTACGAGACCTGCCACGTTACCCATTTGGGTAATGGTGGTGGATAAAGAAATCTCCTTATCTAAAATCCCACGAGCATCCTTCGTATTAACCTCGATTTGAGGGTGAACGATGCTGGCGTATAAATCCTCAGGTACAGGAACCTGAATGATATCTAAAGGATCGTAAGAACGAATGACGATAAAGCCACCTAATAAAGAAGGACCTACATTGTCCGCGTGCGCGGAGCCGCAGGCGACGCGCTCACCTTCCATCGCGAAGGGCAAGAGATCTTTTTGGGATAATGGGCGGCCCATCAGTTCATTTGCGGCGAAAACACCAGCAACTGCAGATGCAGCAGAAGAACCTAAGCCTGAACCTAAAGGCATATCCTTGTGCAAGGACAGCTCAAAACCTTGGTCTTCCCGACCGATGAAGCTTAAATATTTTTGAATGGCGATACCGGCCGTGTTTTTCTCCACGGCTTTGGGCAAACGACCATCGTCGCCTGTAATTTCTTTAATAATGATTCCAGGTGTAGACTTCTTTTCTAAAACGACCTCATCTCCCGGGTGATTCACCGCAAAACCGAAGATATCGAATCCACAAGCCACATTCGCTACCGTTGCAGGCGCATATACACGTATCTTTTCCATATTATGCGAGATGACTACCAATGGATACAATATCAGCAAATACGCCTGATGCGGTCACTTCTGCTCCAGCTCCAGGTCCTTTGATGACTAATGGGCGATCATGGTAACGCTTTGTAGTAAAGGCAATCACATTATCTGCTCCATCCATCTGATAGAAGGGATGTGTAGGACCTACCGAACGTAAACCGATCGTGATTTTTTGATTTTCCAAACAAGCAATATAACGCAGAACCTCCCCTTTCGAAGCGGCTTCATTCACTAATTGCTCGAAGAAATCGTTTGCTTTATCAATCTCCTCAAAGAAAGCATCCACCGATGGTGCAGCCTCACAGGCAGGAGGAATAATTTTCTCAATTGTGATATCAGAGAACTCTAATTTCATACCAATTTCACGACTTAAGATCAAAATTTTACGAGCCACATCCATCCCACTCAAATCTTCTCTCGGATCAGGTTCCGTATAGCCTTTCTCTTTCGCAGTTCTTAATACCTCACCAAAGGATTTCCCTGGCTTAAATTGATTAAACAGGAACGATAAAGTACCGGATAAAATCCCTTCAATTTTCTCAAAGCGATCACCCGATGCGATTAAGCCTTGCAAGGTATTAATGACTGGTAAACCAGCGCCTACATTTGTCTCATACAAAAACTTAACTCCTTTAGCTAGAGCCGTTTGATGCAATTGAGCATATAATTCATAAGGTCCTGAATTCGCTACCTTATTCGGTGTTACTACCGAAATATTAGACTGGAATAGGCCTAAATAATTCGTATAAATCTCTTTGTTTGCTGTGCAATCCGCAAAAATGGAATTAGGCAAGTTTAAGGATTTGATTTGAGCAATAAAACCAGCTAAATCTGCCGCTTGACCCCTTTGATTCAATAGGTCCAAAGCATTATCCAACTCAATTCCCTCTTCTTGAATCAATTGCTTTCGGCTATTCGCGATACCGATTAGACGAATGCGAATGCCTTTGTATTTGGCCAGATAATGCTCCTGACCAATGATTTGCTCTAATAAAGTCTTTCCAATCAGACCAGCGCCTACTAAAAAGAGGTGCAAGGTTTTGATTTGGGAAAAGAAAAAAGTTTCGTGAATAACGTTCAGGGCCTTAGAAAGGTCCTTATTCTCAATCACAACAGATATATTCAACTCGGAAGAACCTTGCGCCGTAGCCACAATATTAATTCCATTTTTACCCAGAGAAGAGAATAATTTACCACTCACACCGGTGTGCTTGCGCATACCCTCTCCCACTACTGCGATTACAGAAAGGTCTTTTTGGATATCAATTCCCTCAATATCACCTGCAGCCATCTCTGTTGCGAATTCCTTTTCAAGCACTTTACGCACCTTCTCAGATACAGCAGGATCTATGGCAAAACAGATACTATGCTCAGATGAGGCTTGAGAAATCAAAACAACTGATATTTTTTCGCGGGCTAAAACCGTAAATAGTTTAGCCGAAACCCCCGCTACACCTATCATTCCTGAGCCTTGTAAATTAACCAATGCTAATTCGTCAATCGACGAAATACCTGTAATGATATAAGGACTACCCGTCGGTTCTTTGCTTACTACTGTCCCTTCAAAAGAAGGATTAAACGTGTTTAATACACGAATAGGAATGTTTTTAGCAAAGGCAGGCTGCAAAGACGGAGGATAAATAACTTTAGCTCCAAAATGGGTTAATTCCATCGCTTCCGCATACGAAATCGAAGGAATCGTAAACGCAGACTTTACTTTACGCGGATCAGAGGTCATCATACCATCCACATCCGTCCAAATTTCAATCTCTTTAACATCTAAAGCAGCTCCTAAAACGGAGGCCGTATAATCGGAACCACCACGACCTAAAGTCGTCGTCTCCCCTTTAGAATTAGACGCAATAAAGCCAGTCACCAAGCCTATTTTGCCTTTATTTGTTGCAAAAAAAGAGTTAATCGAGGCATTCGTTTCCGTAAAATCTACATCTGAATGACTGAATGCACTATTGGTTTTTATAATTTCGCGTGCATCGACATAAAGAACAGGAAGTCCTTTCTGCTGTAAAATGGCAAAAATTAAATAGGTAGATAGTCTTTCACCAAAACTAACCAATAAATCAGAGGTCTTCGGTGAAATCTCTTTGATCAAATTAATACCTTTCAACACATCCCGTAATTCATTCACCAAAGTACGCACATGGGCGATAACTTGGCTTTGCCCCGTCACCGGAATAAAGTGCTTAATTACGTCAAAATGACGCGTTTCGATGGTCTCAATCAACGTATTTACCGTGCTTTTCGGCTGAGCCGCAAGGGTGCCCGCTTCCAACAAATGATTGGTCACACCGCCCATGGCAGAAAAAACAACAGCAAAGTCTGAGGAGGATTTCCAGTTTGACTCGATAATCGTCAAAACGGATTGAATACTTTCGATGCTTCCACAACTAGTCCCACCGAATTTTAGGATTTTTTCCATTAAATAAGAAAACAAAATGATACTCAGCTCTACAAACAGCTGAGATTTAAGGCAAATATACGATTTTAGGCTGTATTTCTGCCTATTATTTGCAGGGCTTTATGCTTTCTTTTACTTGAATTGCGATAATTATCCGTTAAAACAGAAATATTCCCATCAACTTCGAATACGGCTAAATCCACCTCAGAAAGGTTAGCGACTCCATGTTCTCGAACGACCGCCTCTAATTGTACTAAAGTAAGCCCTGCTTTTTTAAGACCTGACTCTTTAACGACTCCGTGATAAATCAATAAGACAGGCTCTCCTTCAATGGCTTTGGCTAAAAATGGGCTATAAGAAGAGAGAAATTTGAAACCATAATTCATCACAAATAAAGCGAAAGCGGCTACTAAACCACCGCCCAAACTCGAGTCTGAGCCGACCATGGCATTTTGAACGGCATTAGAGATCAACAAAATGAAAACCACATCTACCACGGATAATTGTGCAAATTCCTTCTTCCCAAAAAAACGAATAGCCGCTACGATGAACACGTAAACGGCTATTGATTTGAGGGCGATGAGTACATAGCCTTCCATAAATTCTATTTTTTCTTTTCTGCGGCCATGACCATAGCTAATTTTAATTTAGCCGCTAAGTCGTAGATATTCGTTAATTCTTGTACTGTTTGATTGCGATCCATACGAACCACTAAAGTAACTGCTTTTTTAGAAGTGGCTTCCTTTGTTAATTCAGCCTCTAAATTCGCTACATCCACTAAACGATCATCAATATAATAGTTCAACTGCTCATCTACCGTTAAACGAATGACTTCATTCGCTGGTGTAGGCATTGGCTTCGCCGTTTCTGGTAAAAGTAATTTAATCGCATCAGGAGAAGCAAGCGTCGAAATCATTAAAAAGAACATCAATAGAAAGAAAAGAATATCCGCTAGGGCGCCCGTTTCTACTTCTGATGCTTCTCTGGCTCTTTTTCTAAAGTTCATTGAATTAAGATTTAGAAGCTGGCTTGTGAAGAATATCTAAGAAATCAATCGCTGTAATCTCCATTTTATTGATCGTACGATCAATCATCGTCGTTAATAAGGTATACAATACATAGGCAATGATACCCACAATTAAACCCGATGCGGATGTCACCATTTTCTCATAAATACCCCCAGCAATCGTAGAAATATCAATTTTATTGGAGATTGAAATATTATGGAAGGTACGAATCATACCTGTAACTGTTCCTAAGAATCCGAACATCGGAGCAATACGAGCAATGGCACTTAGAATACCTAAATTCTTCTCCATGTTGTAGATTTCCACTTTGGCCTTATTCTCAATAGCCGCCTCAATATCGCGAATAGGTGAACCTAAACGAGACAATCCTTTTTCTAACAACTTGGCGATAGGGTATGAATTCGATTTGCAGAAATTAATCGCACCTTGGACATTTCCTGCTTGCAACATATCATTAATCGTATGCAAGAAATTCTCATCTAATTTCGCCGTTTTACGAATGTATAGATAGCGTTCGATGAATAAGAAAACGGCTGCTGCAAACAAGAAACCGATTGGATACATCACATATCCCCCTTTTCCCAATAAGTCTAAAACCGAAAATTCTTCTACGACTACTTTAGTCACCTCTTGAACCGGACCAGAAGCATTAACAATAGAATCTGCCACAGCAGAAGAAAGTGAATCGACGGTTACACCCGCCTGAAGTAAAATAGTTGCTAGCGATAAAGCCATAGGATGAATTGATTAATCTTATTAACTACAAGTTTACAATTTTTTTTTTATAATCTCTAGGGTTGTTGTGAGGAAGGAGCTAGTTCTTTAAACCAAAATCCTTCTTTCAAACTATACGAAGAAAACCAAAGCTCGTTTACCTTCAATTCCCGTACTACCTTCTCAATTAAAAAGGTGGCATAGGGAAAAATACTAGCCCTGAATGCTCTCATTCCAGGATAGGCCTTCCGCTCTTCATAAGGCAGGGCGTCTAGATTCATTTTATGCTGGAAAAACTGGCTCAAATCAATCTCGCAAGAAGCTGGTGCGTTGCCTGGCCTATTCTCTAAATCCAAAATCGTTTCAAAAGCACCTGCGGCACCTATCAAAACTTCGGGCTTTGCCTTCTCACAGGCCTCGAATAAAATGCCTATTTCCTTCGCCACATGCGCATCTAAATCCTTCACAATCGATAAATTAAACTCATTATCCACTGAAAAAAGGGACTTTAATCGCAAGCCACCTAATTCTAAACTCACCCGATACAGGACCTCATATCCCTTAAATAAGATAAATTCCACACTTCCTCCTCCAATATCCATTACCAAACTCGTTTTCTCCCAACGATCAGGAAGTGAATTTCGTATCCCCGCATAGATATATTCTGCCTCTTGAATTCCGTCAATGACTAAAATAGAGACTCCCAGTTCTTCTTTTACCCGTTCTATAAAAGCCCCGGCATTCGATGCTCGACGTAAAATACTCGTTCCGATGGCATAAAAATCGCTGATATCTCCCCCTTTGGACAAAAACAAAGAGACGAATTCGTGTAAGGCCACGAGCGCCCGATCCATCGCATCCTCTTGCAGCACTACTTTTTCCATAGCTCCCATACCTAAACCCACCGGGCGTTGCAGGTGTTCGAACACCTGAAAATGGTCTAATGGAGAAATAAGTAACTGAAAGGTATTCGTACCGAGGTCCGCAATGGCGCAGATTTTTGACATTATGAGTTATTTGGAACAAAAATAAGCCGAAAAGGGGTTCAAGAATAAATAATATTCTTTATTTTAGTAAAAATGTATTTTGAAAAATGCTAGATCCCGAATTCGACGAGAATAAAGAAGACATTCAATCTTCCGTACAGCGCTACGAAAACATGTTGAATCAGCAAGAAAACGCGTTTTTCGATGCAGAAACCTTAGAACAAATCGCTGAACATTACTTTGTTCAATCCCGTTTTGATCAAGCCTTAGATGCTGTTAATTTAGGTCTATCCCATTTCAATTATTCACTCGAATTAATTACCCTAAAAGCCCAAATTTTAGGTGAAATGCAGCGACCTGAAGAGGCCATGGAATTAATCGAAAACTCCATCCTGCTTTTCCCTAATGACATCGAATTAACCTTGGTGAAAGGCTATTTACTAAGCCAAATGGGCCAGCACGAGGAATCTATCCAACTCTTTTTAGCGGCTTTAGATCGCACGGAAGAGAAAGATGAAGTCTACTTTCGTATCGGTTTAAGCTACCAAGCCTGGGGAAAACCTCGGGAGGCAGTCGATATGCTGAAAAAGTGCTTAGAGCTTAATTCGGAGAATGAAAATGCCCTGGTGGAACTCGCTAATTGTTTAGACGAAATAGGCAAAATCGAGGAAAGTATCCCCTATTACAAACAGTTTATTGATGCCGATCCGTTCTCCTTTACGGCTTGGTATAATTTAGGTATAGCTTATTCGAAATTAAAACAGTTTGAAAAGGCGATCGATGCCTATGAATATTCGCTGGCGATTGAACCTACTTTTGGGTCTTCTTTATTCAATTTAGGCAATACTTATATGAATATTCATGAATATACGAAGGCAGAAGAAGCCTATCAATTATGCTTGAAATACGATGACCCGAATCCAGAATTATATTGCTGTTTAGGCGCAAGTATCGAGAGACAACGCCGATTTGACGAAGCCTTACCCTTTTACAAGGAGGCCATCAAAGTGGATCCTTTGTGGGATGAAGGCTATTATGGATTAGCGGTTTGTCTTACGGAACTGGACAAATGGTTCGAAGCCTTGCATTTCCTGAAAAAAGCACTGAAACTAAATGACACGAATCCTTTGTATTGGACGGGTTTAGCTGATGTGGAATCCTATTTAGGCAATCCCGTTTCGGCTGATGAGGCCTATGCCAAATCCGTAGATCTAGATTCCTTCTTCGCTCCTACTTGGGTAAAATGGGCACAATTGCACTACGATCTTAATGATTTTGAAAAATGTGCTGAAATCATGCTTTCAGCCATTGACGAACTACCAGAGGAAGCCGATTTATATTACCGTGCCGCTATCTTTTTAATCAAAGCAGGCCAATTTAAAGAAGCTTTTCATTTCTTAGAATCTGGGCTCCTGTTAGATTATGATAAACACGAAATTATATTTGAATACTTTCCTAATATGGAAACACAAAAGGCGATTTACAAGTTAATCCAACAGTACAAGAAATAATTATTGCCGTTCATCATTTTATCAATACCCTTAATTCAATTTATTTCTATTTTTCGAGTCAATAAACAAAATACCCCTATGAAGAAAATTATTCTATCGGGTTTACTACTTTGTCTCTTGCAGCCCGCAATCGCACAAACGAAACCCGCTCCATCAACACAAAAGGCGTCCGCTAGCCTTCCTATCCCTGAAAAGGTGACAGAAGCGGAAGGAATTACGGAATACAAGCTAGCCAATGGCTTAAAGGTTTTATTATTCCCTGATCCATCAAAGCAAACCATTACGGTGAACATCACCTATTTAGTAGGTTCTCGTCACGAGGGTTACGGTGAAACAGGTATGTCTCACTTATTAGAGCATATGGTGTTTAAAGGAACGAAAGAAAAACACAAGGAAGTAGCGAAAGAAATCTCTGATCACGGTGCTCAATTCAACGGAACTACCTGGTTAGATCGTACGAACTACTTCGAAACTTTCGCAGCGACGGACGAAAATCTAGATTGGGCTTTAGATATGGAAGCTGATCGTATGATCAATTCTCGTATTGCTAAAAGCGAATTAGAAACCGAAATGACGGTAGTTCGTAATGAATTCGAGCGTGGGGAGAATGATCCAGGAAGCGTTTTAATGGAGCGTATCGTTTCTACCGCTTTCTTATGGCATAACTATGGTAACTCGACCATTGGTGCTCGTTCTGACATCGAAAAGGTGCCTATCGAGAATTTACAAGCCTATTACCGTAAGTACTACCAGCCAGATAATGCGGTATTATTAGTAGCGGGTAAATTCGATGCCATCAAAACATTGAAATTGATCAACGAGAAATTCGGTGTAATTCCTCGTCCTGAGCGTGTTTTAACTCCTACTTTCACGGCTGAGCCTACGCAAGATGGAGAGAGAGATGTTACTTTACGTCGTGTGGGTGATGTGCAAGTAGTGGGTATGGCTTACCATATTCCATCTGGCTTACACCCTGACTATGTGGCTGTTGATGTCATGACGGATTTATTAACAGATGCTCCGTCTGGACGTTTATACAAAGCGTTGATCGATACAAAGAAGGCAAGCAGCCAGTTTGGTATGACTTTCCAATTGAAAGAGCCAGGTCTTGTGTACTTCGGTTCAGAGGTATTAAAAGAGAAATCAGTTGATTCAGTTCGCAAGATCATGATTGAGACGATTGAGAATTTTGCCAAAACTCCTCCAACAAAAGAAGAGGTTGATCGCATTAAGACCAAAGGAATCAAGAATATCGAGCTATTATTAAATAACGCACAACGTGTCGGTGTAGGTCTTTCTGAATTCATCGCTCAAGGCGATTGGCGTTTATTATTCCATACACGTAATCAATTAGAGAAAATCACTCCAGCGGACATTCAACGTGTGGCTGCTGCTTATTTCAAATCATCGAATCGTACTTCAGGTACTTTCTATCCTACAGAAAAACCAGAGCGTGCTGAGATTCCTGAAGCGAAGGATGTAGCAACTATCCTAAAGGATTTCAAACCTAAAGCGGCTGTTAGCCAAGGAGAAGCGTTTGATCCATCTCCGGCAAACATCGATGCTCGTACGAAAACAGAGAAAATTGGTGGTGTTCAATTAGCTTTATTAGCTAAAAAGACACGTGGTAATTCAGTTTATGCGCGTATGACCTTACGTTTTGGCGATGAAAAATCGTTAATGGGAACAGCTACAGCGGCAGATTTAGCGGCTGATATGTTAACAAAAGGTACAGCGAAACATACTCGTCAGCAATTCCAAGATGAATTAGACAAGTTAAAAGCTCGTGTAGGTATTAGTGGTGGAGCAACTCAAGCGAACATTTCTATTGAGACAACGCGCGAGAATTTAATCCCTGCCATGAAATTAGTAGCAGAGGCATTAAAACAACCGGTATTCCCTGCGGATGAATTCGAGAAGTTAAAACAAGAAAACTTAACGGCAATCGAAGGACAAAAAAGTGAGCCGCAAGCAAAAGGTTCTGAGGCTTTGGGTCAATTAAGAGCTGGTCACTATGATAAGAAAGATGTTCGCTACCAGCCTACGATGGCAGAGCAAACAGCTAATTATGCGGCGGTAAAACTAGAAGAGTCTGTTAATTTCTACAAGAACTTCTATGGTGCATCTAATGCTACGTTCTCAGCAGTCGGTGATTTCGACGAGAAAGAAGTGAAGGATTTAATTGCAGCAGAATTTGGGAATTGGAAATCTCCAAAACCTTACAAACGCATTGTCGATGAGTTTAAGGAAACAGGAGGAAAAGCGATCTCTATCGAAACACCTGATAAAGCAAATGCCTTTTTCTTAGCCTACCAACCGTTAAAGATCTCTGATAGCGACCCTAACTACGCAGCACTAGAATTATCTAACTATATGTTAGGTGGTGGTAGTGGTTTGAGCTCTCGTTTAATGAACCGTATCCGTCAAAAAGATGGTTTATCTTATGGTGTGGGTTCTCAATTCGTTGCTAGCCCATTAGATCAAAGCGGTGCATTTATCGGATATGCTATCTATGCTCCTGAGAACTTAGCGAAACTAGAGTCAGCTTTCAAAGAGGAAATCGAGAAAGTATTGAAAGAAGGTTTCACTCAAAAGGAAATCGATGAGGCTAAGAAATCTTGGTTACAATCTCGTCAAGTAACTCGTTCTCAAGACAACGCGTTAGTAGGAAGCTTGAACAGCAACTTATTCTTAGGCCGTAACATGAAGTGGTCTGAAGAATTAGAGAACAAGGTGAAGAGCTTAACTCCAGCACAAATTCAGGAAGCAACTCAGAAATCAATCGACTTATTGAAGATGTCCTTCATTAAAGCGGGTGACTATGAAGGAGCTGCTAAGAAAATGGCTGAGAAAGCGAAGAATAGCACTTCAGAATCAGGAGCGATGGGCGGTGCGCCTAAGCAATAATCCTTTCTGAAAGGAAACAAAAAAGGGAGCTTCTTTCGAAGCTCCCTTTTTTTATGACTCATTTTAATTAGCAGAATTCGTCAAATACTCCTTCTAAGTGTCCTGCAATCATATCTGCCGAACGACCCTCAATGTGGTGACGCTCTACAAAGTGAACTAATTCACCATCTTTAAACAAAGCGATCGATGGAGATGATGGAGGATAAGGAAGTGTGTACTCACGTGCTTTTTGAACTGCTTCTGGATCAACTCCAGCAAAAACCGTCACTAATTGATTTGGTTTCTTAACTGAAGCAGCTACTGCATTTTTAACGCCTGGACGAGCTGTAGAAGCAGAACATCCACAAACTGAGTTAAAAAATACCAAGGTTGTACCTGGCTTAGCCATTACGTCTTCCACTTCTGAAGCTGACTTCAATTCTTGGAATCCTCCGGCCACGATATCCATCCGCATAGGATGTACTAAATGTTCTGGATACATATATGTTCTATTTATATTTAATTGTGATAACGCTATTACATAAATCCAAGTTCCAACTTGGCCACTTCGGACATCATATCTTGCTCATAAGGTGGGTCAAAAGTCAATTCAACAGATACCTCCGCAATTCCTTCAATTTCTCTAACTGCCTTTTCAATGTCCACCGGAATGCTTTCAGCTGATGGACAAGAAGGAGATGTTAAAGTCATTAAGATGTACACATTATTCACCGGAAAAATCTTGATTTCATAGATTAATCCGAGTTCATATACATCGACAGGAATTTCTGGGTCATAGACGGTCTTAATCGCCTTAACTACCTTTTCCTTTAATTCTACTTCATTCATTTGACTTGAATTTTCCATTTTAAATAATCGCTTAAGAGAAGGCCAAAGCATAGTGTTGCATTTGTTTTACCATGGAAACTAATCCATTAGAGCGAGTTTGAGCTAAGTGCTGACTCATTCCAATTTGATCAATAAAATATAAATCTGCTGCTAGAATCTCAGCTGGCGTGTGATTAGACAATACCCGAATCAACATCGAGATCATTCCTTTCACAATAATTGCCTCTGAATCAGCTTGAAACACGACTAAATCGCCTTGTTTTTCGGCATGTAACCAAACACGGCTTTGGCAGCCCTTAATCACATTCTCCTCCGTCTTGTAAGCATCCGACATAGGCGCTAACTTCTTGCCTAGGTCAATCAAATACTCATATTTATCCGCCCAGTCCTCGAAAAGACCAAACTCCTCAATTAATTCTTCTTGAATATCGTTTATCGCCTGTCCCATTTATTGTAACATTTGTAAAGTCTTCTCTAAGCATAAAACAAAGCGATCAATCTCCTCGAACGTATTGTAGAACGAGAAGGAGGCGCGACAAGTTCCTACTAATTCATAACGCTGCATCAAAGGCTGTGCACAGTGATGGCCCGTACGAATCGCAATGCCAAATTTATCTAACAAAACACCGATATCCTGTGGATGAACGCCGTCCACCACAAAAGAGATAACCGCAATCTTTTCAGGGGCAGTACCCACAATCTTTAATCCGGGAATGGATTGTAATTTCTCCGTAGCATAGGCTAATAAAGCCTCTTCCTGGGCTGCAAGCGCCTCTGCTGGAATAGCTTGTACGTAATCCAAAGCAGCTCCAAAAGCAATGACATCCGCAATATTTGGTGTTCCTGCTTCAAATTTATAAGGTAATTCATTGTAGGTTGTTCCACTGAAACTCACCTCTTTGATCATCTCCCCGCCTCCTTGGTAAGGTGGCATGGCCTCTAATAGTTCGCGCTTTCCAAACAACACGCCCACTCCCGTAGGACCGAACAACTTGTGTGCAGAGAAAACGAAGAAATCTAGATCCAATGCTTGCACGTCTATCGCTAAGTGAGCAACCGATTGAGCTCCGTCGATTAGGACTTTGGCTCCAACTGCATGAGCTAAAGAAATGATTTCTGCAATCGGATTAATCGTTCCAATCGCATTGGATACGTGGTTGACAGCAACAAGCTTTACTTTGGGATTCAATAATCCTTTTAAAGCCTCAATGTCTAGAACACCTTCATCACTCACCGGAATCACCTTAATCTCTGCCCCTTTCTCCTCCGCAATCATTTGCCAAGGCACAATGTTCGAGTGGTGTTCAAGATTAGAAACGATGATTTGATCCCCTTTTCCCACATTTGCGCGACCAAAAGTCTGAGCAACTAAATTAATTCCCGCTGTTGTTCCAGAGGTGAATATAATTTGGTCAGTGGAAGGTGCGTTTAGGAAAGCAGATAGCTTCTTTCGCGTTAATTCATAAGCAGTTGTTGCGCGTTCAGCCAAAGTATGAATGCCTCGGTGAATATTCGCATTATCTTGCTCATAATAAGCTGTAAGCGCATCCATAACGGCTTTGGGCTTCTGTGTAGTCGCCGCATTATCAAAATAAACCAAAGGCGCTTTGTTTACCTGCTGATGTAAAACAGGGAAATCCGCTCTAATTTGATCTATATTCAATTTTTCCGCCATGATTATATCGCTAAGGAAGTCTGGATTTTAGAAATAATTTTATCTGTCAAACGCAATTTAGTCTCCTCATGCGACACGCGATCAATCACTTCTTGAACAAAGGCTAGTAACAATAAAGTTCGTGCATTCGCTAAAGAAATACCTCTTGAACGTAAGTAGAACAAGGCTTCCTCATTCAATTGACCGGTAGTCGTTCCGTGTGAACACTTCACATCATCCGCCCAAATCTCCAATTGAGGTTTTGTATTCATCGTTGCTCTGGTGGAGGCAAGAACGTTTTTACAGCTTTGGAAGGCATTCGTCTTCTGTGCATCTGGACGCACAAAAATCTTACCATTAAATACACCTGTCGCATTCCCCATCAAAACACCCTTGTATAGTTCATTAGACTCTGAATTTGGCTTGCGGTGATCTACTACCGTATGAGAATCCATTAACTGGTTCTCTCCTGGCACATAAAGTCCATTCAGGTTAGATACCACATTTTCTCCATCGCTGTAGAAATGCAGGTTATTGCGTAGGTATTCAGCGTTCAAAGAGAAAGTGAATAAATCCACTTGACTATCGGAAAGCTGGGTAATGAAGGTATGGTCAATGTGAGATGTATTTGCAGCTAAATCTTGTTCCTTCACATAGGTCAAGTTCGCCTTTTCACTCACATAAATTTCTTGAACAAAATTAGATAGCACCTCGGATGACCCCTCCTTCGTAAAGGCGCGTTCAATCAAGGTTAAAGAAGCATCTGCCTCTAAAAACACGATTAATCGACTTTGAATAGCGGACGATTTAGAAGCAGAAACGATGAAATCGTGTGCGATGGCTTCGTTTACCGAAACACCTGCCTTCACCCATAATACCTGAGTATTAGCCACCAAAGCCGTATTTAAATCATACAACGAGTTCTGATCTAAAATAGGAAGACGTTGCTCCCATTTCGCAGCAAGTGCTGGATTAGAAGCTAAAAATGCATCGAAAGAAATGAATTCAACTCCGGCAGGCAAGGAACCCTGGAAAGTGGTGTTGCCATTTTGAGTTTGCAAACTAGCCGTTGAGGATTCATTCAAGGAAGCGGGAGCCCAATCTAGGTCTTTTTCATTCTGAGTCGCTGAGCTTAATTCTGTATACAACATCTTATTCTCCTAAAGCTGAAATGATCCAATCGTATCCGCGCTCCTCTAATTCAAGCGCTAATTCTTTTCCTCCTGATTTCACGATTTTTCCTTTGTACAATACGTGTACAAAATCGGGTACGATATAGTCCAAAAGGCGTTGGTAGTGAGTCACTACAATCGTCGCATTATCTGGGGATTTCAATTTATTCACTCCTTCTGCCACGATACGTAAGGCATCGATGTCAAGTCCAGAGTCTGTTTCGTCCAAAATGGCCAACTTAGGTTCTAACACCGCCATTTGGAAGATTTCATTTCTTTTTTTCTCACCACCAGAGAAACCTTCGTTTAAAGCACGAGACAATAAACTTTGGTCAATATTCACATAGCTCATCTTTTCTTTGAACATCTTCAAAAACTGAACAGCGTCCAAAGCCTCTTCCCCACGGTATTTACGAATTTCATTTACCGCCGACTTCATAAAGTTCGTCGTCGATACACCCGGAATTTCTACTGGGTATTGAAAAGCAAGAAATAAACCCTCTGCAGCACGTTCTTCAGGAGCTAGATCTAATAAATCCTTACCCAAAAAGTCAACCGAGCCTCCTGTCACCTCATAATCCTCACGTCCGGCTAAAACAGACGCTAAAGTTGATTTACCTGAACCATTCGGTCCCATGATCGCGTGAACTTCTCCCGCTTTGATCTCTAAATTAATCCCCTTCAAGATTTCCTTCTCCCCTATTCTTGCTTGTAAATTCTTTATTGAAAGCATGGTATGTGTTTTTAATCTGGCTATTTTACTCCAATTGAAACACAAAATTAAGGCCAATGGTTTTGAAAAACTAGACTTTATTTAGATTCACTCTAAATAAATGATTTTTTTAGGGAATTTTTTCTTATTTTTGTGTCGGAAATTCATCAAAATAGAGCCAACATGATCACGATAACAGATTTAGCAGCCAATAGAATTAAAGAATTGCGTTCTAAAGAAGGATTAACGGAGGAATTTAACATCCGCGTGGCTGTAGAAGGTGGCGGTTGCTCTGGCTTGATGTATAATTTGGATTTCGCAGCAGAGCCACAAGCTAACGATATGATTTTCGAAGATAAAGGGGTGAAAGTAATGGTGGACAAAAAGTCCATTCTTTATTTAGCAGGCACTGAATTAGACTTTTCTGATGGTCTAAATGGCAAAGGTTTCCAATTCAAAAACCCGAATGCAAGTCGTACTTGTGGATGCGGAGAAAGTTTCTCTATCTAATTAATAGTTGTTTTCCGTCTAGAATATACGGTTTCATCAATTGATACACCTCATAGATGGGTAGACCCATCACCGTGTAGAATGATCCTTGAATAGATTCAATCCCTACCATTCCTAGGTAGTCTTGGACACCATAAGAACCAGCTTTGTCCATACAAGAACCCTCTCTGACATAAAAATCAATTTCCCATTCTTCGAAAGTTCTGAATTTAACTAGAGCTGAATCCGCTTTCGTAAATAAGCCTTGTGGAGTATGAAGCGCTATTCCAGTCACAACTTCGTGTGTTTTACCAGATAGTTTCTGTAGCATTTGTATGGCTTCAGATTTATCTGATGGCTTATTTAATATCTCATTTTCAAGAATGACCACGGTATCCGCCGCTAGAACCAAGGTTGATGGAGAAATTCGAGCTAGTTCACTCGCTTTTCTTTCTGCCAAATGCACAGGCACCTCTTGTGGTTTCATAGCCACATCGAACGACTCATCCACATCACTTGGCAACACCGAAAATTCAAAACCCGCATTTCGAAGAATCTCTTTTCTACGAGGGGAATTAGAAGCTAGGACAAATGGATATTGGAGGGATAAGGAATTCTGCATGTTCAAAAATAGGTCAAAAATTAAAATTTTCAGGATTTAACAATAATTTAATTTTAATTCACTTGCATTTAATGTAATTACATTTAATTTTGCTACATCAAATTTTAGTCATGGGTATTTCCGAGGATTTAAAACAGAGTAATTTCCAGTCTGAGGCACAAAAAGCCATTGTTAATGCGATCTATACGGGAAACTGGATTGTGCAAAAACAACAAGAACTTTTGAAACCTTTTGGCCTTACCGTACAACAATACAATGTTCTTCGGATTTTAAAAGGACAACAAGGCAATCCAATGACCGTTCTAGCCATTACCGAACGCATGTTAGATAAAATGTCGAATGCATCGCGCCTAGTGGACAAATTACTAGAAAAGAAATTAGTACTTCGCCGGGAATGTCCACAAGATCGTCGAGCAGTTGACATCCTAATTCTCCCGGCTGGATTAGATTTATTAAAAGAAGTAGACCAAGTTCAGCAAGATTGGGGAAAACATTTCGACGCTTTAGGCGTTAAAAGACTCGAAGAAATGAACCAACTTTTAGACGAATTTAGAACCGTATTTTCTCACAATTAAACAATAAATTATATGAAATCTGTAAAAGTAGTAATCGCAACCTTGGCTTTAGGCCTAATCACTTTCGCTGGAGTAGCTGCACCGAAAGTAGTGAACGTAAACAAGTCAGCTAGCTCAATCGCATGGTTAGCTAAGAAAGTAACGGGCGAGCACAATGGTACAGTAGGTATCTCTGCTGGTGCATTAAATGTAAACGGAAACAAATTAATCGGCGGAAACTTCACGATTGATTTGAAAACAATCAAGGCTCTAGATATCACAGATCCAGGTTACAACCAAAAATTCATCGGTCACATCACTTCTGGTGACTTCTTCGAAATCGAAAAATTCCCAACTGCTTCTTTCGTTATCACTAAAGTTGCTGGTAACCAAGTAACTGGTAATTTGACAGTAAAAGGAATCACAAAATCAATCACTTTCCCAGCAGAAATCGCTGTTAAAGGTGGAAAAGTGACTGCTAAGGCTAACATCACAATCGATCGTACTGACTTCAACATCAAATACGGTTCAAAGAAATTCTTTGATTCGATTGGTGACAAGGCGATTTATGATGATTTCGCTCTAACAGTTTCTTTAGTTTCAGAATAAATTTAAATAGGGGGCTGTAAAATGGCCTGCGTCATATTTTATACGCCCCCTAATCAAATTTATTCAATACTCATGAAACTCTATCGCTCTCTTAATTGGGCGCAGGAGTAATAGAAACTGATTTTATTTATTTGATAAATTATCAAGGCTTATTCGTAGAAAATATGTCGTAGGCCATTTTCTAGAATAAGCCTTGAAAATTTACCATTCACAATTTACCATTCACCATTCAACTTATGTCTTTAATCGACTCATTATCTTGGCGATACGCCACAAAAAGAATGACAGGAAACAAAGTTTCCGCAGAAAAAATTGATGCTTTATTAGAAGCAATCCGCCTATCAGCATCTGGATTTGGTTTACAACCTTACAAAATTTTGGTGATTGAGAATCCAGAATTAAAAGCTAAAATTCAACCGATCGCTTATGGTCAACCACAAGCAGTTGAATCATCTCATTTATTAGTTTTCGCAGCTTGGAATGATATCACTGAAGCTCAAATCGATGCTTTCATCCAATTAGTGGCTGATACTCGTGATTTATCAGTTGATATGCTAGGTGATTACCGTGGAGCTATTGCTGGATCCTTATTAGGTCGTCCAGTAGAAGCAAAACAAAACTGGGCAGATCGCCAAGCTTATTTAGCTATGGGAACGGCTCTTGCTGCGGCAGGTGAATTAAAAATCGACACAACACCAATGGAAGGATTTATTCCAGCTCAACTAGACGAATTATTAGGTTTAGAAGCGATGGGATTACATTCTGTGTTAATCTTAGCAGTTGGTGAGCGTGATGCAGCAAATGACTTTATGGCTCATGCCACTAAGGTTCGTTATGCAAAAGAAGATTTAGTGATCAACTTGTAATCAGTTCGCTCACAAAAGAAAAGGCTCCGAATTTCGGAGCCTTTTTTAGTTTATATCCGCTAAAGAAACAACGGGTTTAAGGTCTAGCTTTCTGCCTTCTTCGATCAGCAGATCCCAACCAGAGGCTAATTCGTTCCGAATAACTCCTTCCAGTACTGCCTCGCGCATGGCGATCTTTATCAAACCAATTTCGCGACCAGGGCCGATATCAAAAACTTGCATAATGATTTCGCCCGAGAAAACGGGTTGGAAATTCCGTAGGGAATCGCTCGCCTCTACCTCTTTCAGTTTTTGTTCAACGATATCGAAATTGCGGAGATAACGTTTGACTTTGTCGCCATTTTTAGACGTAATATCTGCCCGGCATAAAGTCATCAAGGCCTCAAGTTCTTCGCCTGCTTCGAATAGGAGGCGACGTAAAGCGGAAGCCGTGATTTCTTCTTTAGAAAGAGCGATGGGGCGTAAATGAAGGCGAACGAGCTTTTGGACCAGCTTCATCTTTTCATTTAAGGGCAATTTCAAGCGTTTGAAAATGTTGGGAACCTGGCGGGCACCCATTTCTTCGTGGCCATGAAAAGTCCAGCCTTTTCCTTGGGCGAAACGCTTGGTTTGCGGTTTGGCAATATCATGTAAAATCGCAGCCCAACGCCACCAAAGGTCGTTCGTATTCTCAGAAATATTATCTAATACCTGTAAAGTATGGTAGAAATTGTCTTTATGTCCTTTACCATCCTCCGTATCTACGCCCTTCAATTTCATAAACTCTGGGAAGATTATCGGTAGGATTTCACAGGCATCCAATAAAAGAAAGCCGTAAGACGGTTTCTTGCATAAAATCATTTTGTTCAGCTCGTCCGAAATTCGCTCCATCGAAATGATGGACAAGCGATCTTTCTCCGTTTTTAAAGCTTCAAAAGTCTCGGGAAAAATATCAAAACCAAGCTGTGCTGCAAACCGAACAGCGCGCATCATACGCAAAGGATCATCTGAAAAGGTAATTCCTGGAGCGAGCGGAGTGCGAATGATTTTGGCTTTCAAATCATCCAATCCATTAAATGGGTCTAATAATTTCCCCCAATGCGCTTTATTCAATTGCACCGCCATGGCATTGATGGTGAAATCGCGGCGGTTTTGGTCGTCTTCTAAAGACCCTTCCTCTACGACAGGCTTACGGGAATCCCGGTTATAGGATTCCTTTCTAGCACCCACGAATTCCAAATCCCAGTCATCGACTTTGATCATCGCCGTGCCAAAATTCTTAAAAACCGAAACTGCGTGCTCTGGCAAATCAAATTCCTTAGCCACTTCCAGTGCTAAATCAATCCCAGAACCAATACAAACAACATCGATGTCCTTGCATTCACGACCTAAAATCGCATCACGTACATAGCCGCCGATGACATAACTATCTACCCCCAAACGATCAGCCGCTAGGCCAATTTTGGAAAATATAGGATCCGCGACTATCTCCTTCCCTGCTATCATCTAACCTCTGATTAATTTATAATCGCCGTGCAAACCTAATTGAACGATTTTACTTGCTTTTTTAGCTGGACCTTCGCCTGCCGGATTCTTCAATATGCCAGCAACGCCAGAAACTATCGAAGGAGCAATGCCTGCAAAATTCAAAGGTGAAGGCTCTCCAGAAAGATTCGCAGACGTGGATACAATCCCTCTTTGGTAGCGATAAACCAAACCTTTACAAAACTCATCCTTTACCAGACGAATGGCAATACTGCCATCTGGGCCCAATAACAAAGGGGAAACGTTTTTTCCTTTGGGATATATAACTGTCAAGGGATCCTCCGCAAATTCGACCAGGTCCCAAGCAATATCCGGCACCTGCTCTACATACTCACTCAACTGCTCGATTTTCGAAATCAACAAAATCAATCCCTTTTGAGCAGGCCTGTTTTTAAGTTCAAGAATCTTCTCCATCGCGTCCTCATTCCGGGCATCACATCCTAAACCCCAAATGGTGTCACTAGGGTATAATAATACGCCTCCGGATTTTAAAGTTTGAATCGCTTCGTGGTATATATTTTGCATAATTGTCACAAAGGTAAGATTAATTTATTCATTTCTGAGCGGGAGAGACAAGGTTTAGAGTGATTTTAGCTACCTTTGCAGATTGACAAATCAGACCCTTTTCATGTCGAGCATACAACAACAATTACAAGAGCAATTAGCTAAAGGCCTACACGAATTATTCAGCATCGAAGTAACTGAAATCGTTTTACAAGAGACGAAAAAGGAGTTCGAAGGTGCGTATACCCTAGTTGTTTTCCCCTATACAAAACAAGCAGGCAAAGCTCCTGCAGCCATTGC
>JBEBBJ010000002.1:0-82121 GCA_041158445.1 Bacteroidota bacterium | reverse complement strand
AAATTGACTGATGGGCACATATAAGATGAATGCCACATAAATAAGCGGGTTCGAATACCCTAGTTCAATAATAAAAATCGCTAAAAACAAGCCTAGTAAAAGGAATACAAGGGAGATAATCCATTGTAAGGTTTTAGACAGTTGATAGAAGTCGTTCATATTTTAGCCCGTTTTACAAAAATCAATAATCCTCCTTCTCCGCCCTAACCACTAATTCCGTATCGATTAATTCTAGGGACAAAACCATGTCCTTCACCGTCTCTTTGTATTTCTTAAAGTGGGACGCTGAGGTGTGAGCTTGATAGGCTTCTGGGCTTGCATACACTTCGAAAATGGTGATGACAGAGGGATCCTTTTTATCCGAAACCGCCGTGTAGGATAAGACGCCCGGCTCTAGTTTGATGGCCGCATCCATCTGCTCCTGGAGTGCAGACTTGTATTTTTCTAGTTGATTGACGTCTACTTTTATTTTGGCAATACGGTACATTTTATCCCTCGATAAAAGGTATTCATTCCTTTTTATCCAGTTATCCGTACCCTGAAATTTCACCGATTTGGTGATGGTAAACGTATTTTTTTGAAGTAGATATTGATGTCTTAAAATCGCCTTCTTATTCTCATTCCCGTCTTCTCCATCCACTTCCGTTACGAGTGTAAATCCCTCAGCTGAATCTCGTTTAAATTCGACGATTTTATCTTTGCCAAAAAACGAGCCCACAATTGCCGTCGTATCTTTAGCATTCGCGTGAGGTTCCTTTGGGTACTCATAGGCCATTATATAGCCCCTCGAATCAGCTGTTAAACTGATTTTTATATTCGCTAACATCGTAAAGGGCTTTCCTGAAGAATAATCCAAGTAGGTTAAATTCCCTTGCCAGCTACCTACTGAACCAGCTAGATCTTTAACTTGTATGGATTGTGCTTTTGCGAATAAACACAGTATCACAAGCGCTGAGGTAAGCAGTACTTTTTTCATAGACCTGAGTTTATTAATTTCCAGCAATAGGAGATCCGAAAATACCCACAGCAAGCTCTACCCAAATAAGCATAAATACTAGCAAAAATAAAGCGATGAAAAGAGCTTTATACTTGTATGTAAGGGTAGCTCGCAAAATTTGTTTTATCCCAAAACTCAAAGATAAAATGAGCAATCCCATAATCAGAAAGTCAGAGAAACTCCAATTAACCTCGTCAGAAATCAACATACCTACTAAGGGTAATAACAACAATAATAAGGGTAAAAAAACACGCCTGTTTTTAGTTTTCATCTGCTATTTTTTATATTCCAAAATATCGGCCGGTTGACATGCTAAGACTTCACATATGGCTTCTAAAGTACTGAATCGAATTGCTTTTGCTTTTCCCGTCTTCAATATGGACAAGTTCGAAAGGGTAAGCCCTACTTTTTCAGAGAGTTCATTTAATGACATTTTTCGTTTTGCCATCATGACATCTAGATTGATAATTATGGCCATAATTTAAATCGTTAAGTCGTTTTCGTTTTTCATCTGAAGCGCATTCTGAAAAAGCATCTCTAGGATAGCCGCAAAAACGGACACCACGAAAGGAATACAAGCCACGAAAAAACCATAAATGATCAAACCTGGAGCATCATCTGCCTCCGCAATGGGAAACAGAAAAGGAACGAAACCGATCATCAAAAGAATACCGCCTAGGAGTGATGCAAGTTTAATGTTACGAAAGGCGTGGATAGAAAATGCGGAGAAACCTAAGTTTTGATCAATCAAAGTTAACAATTTCCAGGATTGCCACAGAACAAAGAAATAGGGTATAGTCACCGCATAAAGTACCGTGATGATAACCAATATGGCCTTAGCTGCCATGGGGAAATCCGAATTTAATCCTGTGTATAAACTAGGGAAAGCAAAAATAGCCATCGCTAAAACAATGAGGGCCATAACTAGTAAAGTGGCCTTAAGCAGGAGAGTAGAGCCTTTTTTGAACATTTTGTGTGTGTTTTACCTCGTGATTACAAGGCAAACATAGTACAAATTTATTGATAAACAATAAAAATTTAGTGTTCTTCAAACATTTTAGTAGATCATTTCTAATCGGCCTGCTCCACTTTCGACCAATTTAGAGGATAGATTTTATCACATCTCTGAAAATCAAAAAGAGATAAACAAGCATACCCACAATGACTTGGTTTCGGTACTTTTTAAAGAATTGAACGAGCTTGTCCATATTATTTTGTGCTTGATGACTTATCTCCATCATCGTTTCTTGATCGACTATTCAAGAAAAGACGGAGGGTTAATTGAAAGAAAAGTAGATTAACAAATAGGCCTATAATAGCTGGAATTATAGATGATTCTCCTTTATAAAGCGCATTACCAAAAGCCCATTCAGCACTGCGAAAATCCAGATAAAAATAGAATCCTGTCACGATAAAAAGTAAGGCTGCTATCCACTTTTGTTTATTCAAATCATCGACTGAATAACCGATAATCAATATAAGAAGGCCTATTACCATCATATGAACATACACCCAAAGCATGGCATCGTAATAATGGGCTGATTTCAAAATCAAGTCAGGCACTTCAAATTGCGCCATACTTTGCATTAATCCTTTAGAGAATAGACTAATGGGTAAAACTAAAAATGTGTAACCTACGATCAAGAAGGTTTTTTTAAAATTGGGTAGTAATGATTTCATAATAAATTATAATCCCCTTTTTAACGCAAGGCCTATTTGTCCTGCATGATAGGAGTTGTGGTATAGAATATGGGAAAACAACCTCGCTTTTGATACTGCCCCGAAAAAAGGTGTTTCTATTATATCTGACCACCCCGAAATAGGAGTTGTTTCTATAATCTCTTCGAGCATTTTAAATCCTTCGTCAATTAGCTTTTTGCTTTCCTTAAAATCATTCCCCTGTCCCTCATCCTGCTTACCAAGGGTAGTATTTTGAACCTCACTAGGTTTACCAAAAAAATAACCAAACATAAGCATGGTCTCTCCAATATGCCGATAAATGAACCCAACAGATGAGGTATTTTCATTTAAAGATTTCGAAATATTCTCGCTGCTTACCCTATTCAATGAAAAACTACAAGAAAGTATATTTTGTGCCAAAAGGTCTCTGAATATTTCCATTTTGATTAATTCCAAGGTTAATTCTCGTACAATAAACAACCCTAAGTTAATTTCATTTATTTATTGACCAAAGAAAATCGAAGTCTTTAATAAAGATGAACTCCCTGACTGACAACAAAAAAACCGATCATTTTTGATCAGCTTGCCCCCTCTCCTGGATTAGAATTTGGGTCCCAGACATTAAAATCTGTGAACTGTTTAATAAGTATAAAATCCCTTACCCACTTTCTTGCCCCACTCCCCTTTCTCGAATTTCTCCACGATCGTAGGCGAAGGTTTATCTGCTTCATTTCCAGAAGATTGGTACTTTTCCATGCCCACATGATAGGCCAGGTCGATCCCAGTCAAATCCAACAATTGGAACGGTCCCATCGGGTAGCCCAAGCCTTTCATAACCGCCTGATCGATATCTTCTACCGAAGCAACGCCTGAATCCAGTAAGTTCAGGGCCTCTTTCCGTGTAGCCTGCAACATGCGATTGACCACAAAACCGTAAATCTCTTTTTGAAGAACAATAGGCGTCTTTCCCATTTGGATTGAAACCGCTTCTAAAAGCTCTACCGTTTCCGCGGATACGTGTGGTCCTTTCACAATCTCCACTAAATTCATCACGAGCGCCGGATTGAAAAAGTGCATGTTAACGACCTTATCTGGGCGATTCGTGGCCGAGGCGATTTGGGAACTGACGATATAGGAACTATTCGTGGCTAAAATGGTATGTGGCGGACAAAGGGTGTCTAATTCACTAAACAAGGCCCTTTTAACCTCTAATTTTTCGATGATGGCTTCGATAATTAAATCGGCCTGCTGTACGGCAACTACCAAAGACGTTTCAAAACGCAATCCCGCCTTCGTTTTAGTCACCTCTTCCGAGCTCATGCGCCCTTTAGTTATTCGCCCGGCTAAATAGGTGTCGGCAAAGTCGCTAGCGCGTTGCAAGGCATCTGGATTCTGATCCGTACAAATCACCTGAAAACCTGCTATCGCAGCCGAAATGGCTATTTGATGACCCATATTTCCGGCACCAATTACCGTGATGTGGCGTATTTCCTTAGACATATTATGCTGCTTTTGAAGGTGAATCTGTAGGGCGGTTGCGCCACCAATTCGCAAGTAATGAACCTGAAATGGTCATCCAAGGAACGGAAATGGCTGAAGCCAAGCCAACGGTGGCAATTTTCCCCATTTGTAGGGCAATACCGGAAGACAAGCCTCCATTTTGCAAGCCCACCTCTAAAGAAATAGTTCGGCAGGTTTGCTCGCTTAAGCCCGCTAATCGGCCACTCCAATAGCCCAATAAATAACCGATGGAATGGTGAATCATGGACGCTAAAAACAAAAAAGGTCCTATTTTCAACAAGGCATCGCGGCCAGATGAAACAATGACAACAAGCATCATAAAGACGCCAACCATCGAAATTGTAGGCATAATTTTCTTCAGCACCTGCAATTTTGCCTTAAATAGACTATTCAATACGAGACCCAAAATGATTGGTAAAATAATCATTTCGCCCACGTGAAGCATCATCTTTAAGAAGTCTACTTCGACATATTTCCCTGCCAATAATTTCATCAGTAAAGGGGTCATGACCGGCGCCATCAACGTCGAAATCGTACCGATTGTTATCGATAAGGGCACATTGGCTTTCGCAATGAAAGCCAATACATTCGAAGTAACACCACTCGGAACGGATCCAATGAGGATGATCCCAGCTGCAATTTCAGATGGAAATCCAAAGGTGGTGGCAAGTGTAACTGCAACCAAGGGCATGATGGTGAAATGGCTGATTAGGCCGATAATCACGGCTTTTGGCATTTTTAAAACCCCCTCAAAATCCTTTACGCTCATCTCCGTTCCCATCGTAAACATGATCAACTGGATCAATGGCACAATCAAAGAAGAGAACTTGAAATCACCCAGGTGGATGAAATACTGTGGATAAAATATCCCCAAAACCACTGCCCCCACCAGACACAGCGTAAAAACATGCTGTTTCAAACGTCGATCTATAAAACCGACCAGCACTAAACTAAAAAGTGCGCCCAACAGAAATACGCCCGAATTTAAAAAACCGGCAGACCCAAGTCCTTGATAAAAAAACGCCAGAAGCAAAAGCAAACTGAGCGCATAAAGTACTTTGGGCAGGTTTTTCATGATTTAGAGGTTTAGCGATATTCGGTTCGAAATCAAAAGTGATGCCTCCGCAAGTTTCTCCCGCACAGCGTCGATTCCCATTTGCGCTTCATCATCGATGCGAGCAAGCATAGGAACCGTCAGCGCAGCAATCGCGTTAGCGTGTTGATCAAAAATAGGATAGGAAATCGCTTGCAAGCCTGCATACTGATTGCTTTTAATCGAGGCATATCCTTGCTTCAAGACTTTTTCTATTTCCTTTTTAAAGTTTTTAATGCGCTCTGGGGACTCATCTGCTAAACTTTCCTCCATCCGCATTGTCCGAATGGCCGGGTCTTGCAAAGCCACTAAAACATAGCCAGAGGCGGAAGGCCCCACTTTCAATTCAGCTCCTACCCGCGTCATAAATCCGACCCCGTTCGGAGGTTGAATGGCGGCGATAACAGTTTGGACTCCTGTATTATACACTCGCAAATCGCACGGAAAAAGTGTGTCCGAAGATAATTTTTCCATCACCGGAAGGGATTCACTTAACAAGCGATAGGTGGGCGGATGAAAATGTGATAATTGAAACAATTTCGAAGTAAGTGCGTACTTGTTCGATTGATTCGAAATATAATTTCGCGCCACTAAACAGGTCAACATCCGGTAGATTTCGTTCAAATTCCGTCCCAGACTTCCCGCAATTTCTTGTTGGCTTAAACCCGACTCACTCTTAGACAAAAGCTCTAAAATATCAAGACCTTTGTCTAAAGCGGGCGCAGAATAACCGCTACTACTTTTCTCACTTACTTCGTTTTTCATGGAGTTTACATTCCGATTTGGTGGACTTCAATAATGTTGCCATCGGGATCATGGAAAAATATTTGATACCAGCCGGCTAGAGCCCACTTGCCATAATCAGCATAGGGGATCTCTTTTTCTTCTAATCTTTTCTTGAAGCCTTCGATATCATCCGTGCGAAAACAAAAGTGACCGCGCTCTAAAGGGTTAATAAAGTGCTTCATTTCAAAGCCTAAATTTACATCCTTTTTCGTGATATGGAATTCTACTTCGCCGTCTGTTAAAAAATCAACAACCCCGTCAAAGCGATCTTCTGTATCCTCGCCCACTAAATTATGCTCCTCATCCTGAAGACGAGATAAGTTGAAAACTGACTGATAAAACTCCGATGTTCGTGCTACATTCTCCGTGCACAAATTCATGTGGTGGTATTTAAATTTCATAGGAATTACATTTGTGTTTTTTTGCAAATATAAAATTAGAATTTTATATATAAAAAATATAGTTTAAATTTGGGGCAGATTATTTTAAAATCGTGCTTAACGTGCCTTATATGGAACATAACGAACGAATCATCTCAGAGGAAGTATGCAGCCTTTCCGCCGTAAGGAAAGTTGCTTCGATGCTTGACTTAGTACCATCTGATTTCATAAAGGGCGATTTATTGCCACGAGGCTGGCATTTTTTCCTTTTATCCGGAAATGTTCCTCGATCTGAAATCCGTTCGGATGGCTTTCCTGGTTTTGGGGTTCCCATCCCCAATTTAGGGCTACCACGTTTAGTATTAGGAGGACGGACAGTTGAGTTCTTGGGAGATATTCGCATCGGTGAGACATTGGAACGAACCAGTTACGTGGCTTCTATATCAGAAAAGGAAAGTGCGGCGGGTCGTATGGCTTTTGTCAAAATTCAACACGAGTTACGTAATCAGCAATCCGAACTCTTACTTAACGAAGTCCAAACCTTCATCCTGTTAGAAGCTAGCCAAGGTAAGCCCGTACTTCCTACAGGCACGCCAATAAGTCAAAAAGCACAAGCGAAAAAATCGTTGACACCGGACGAATTACAATTATTTCAATACTCTGCCTTGGGCTTTAATTCCCACAAAATCCACCTCGATCGTACGTATACACAAGCGATAGAAGGCTATCCGAATTTATTGGTCAACGGAGGACTTGCCTCCTTATATGTGACGGAGTTTTTACGCACGCAATGCGGGTTACAGCTAGCTGGGTTTCAAGCGAAACATAGCGCGCCACTCTTCTGTGACGATGAACTTACCCTGTTAGCAAATCCGGTGGACGCGCAAAATTGGGAGGTAAAGATTTGTAATGCACATCACGCTTTGGCCGTTTCTATCGAAGCCCGCGTAAACGCATAATGCCATGTTTGAAGCACTAAAAGGAATAAAAATACTGGATTTGACCTCGGTGGTTGTGGGCCCCGTTGCCACTTGGCGCTTGAGCCAATACGGGGCAGATGTCATCAAAATCGAACATCCAAGTGGCGATTTGATGCGAGGTTTGGGAGGTAAGTCTCCATCCGGTGAACATTCCGGAACTTACTTACATTTAAACCGCGGCAAGCGCAATTTGTGCTTAGACTTGAAAAGCCCACAGGCTCAATCCATCACAGATAAACTGATTGATTGGTGCGATGTCATCATTGCAAATATGCGCCCCGATGCGCTAGAACGTTTAGGTTTAGGACCAAAGGCCATTCACTCCAAACATCCTGAAAAGATCTATTGCCTCATTACTGGCTATGGCACGGAAGGGCCCTATGCGGGTTTACCTACCTACGACAGTGTCTTGCAAGGTGTTTCAGGCATTGCAGGTTTATCCCAATTGCGTGACGGGAAACCGGCCTATGTGCCTATGTTGATTTGCGACCATGTCGTAGGCGAAATTACCTCTGGCGCGATTATGGCCGCGATTATCGACCGTTTCAAAACAGGTAAAGGGGCTTTTGTGGAGGTACCCATGTTTGAGACCATGGCGACTTTTGTATTGCAAGAACATTTGGCCCAAAAAAGTTTCGACCCAGCTGTGGGACCCGTAGGAGATTTGCGCTTACTAAGCCCACATAACCAACCTGTCAAAACCAAAGACGGCTATATCTCCTTCACCATCAATACCGATCCGCAAGTCACAGCATTTTTAAAGGCCACGGAACGCGCAGCCCTATTAACGGATCCGCGTTTTCAAACCGTAGCCAGTCGGGCCGAGTTTGTGAGCGAATGGTTTGAGGTGCGCGGTGCTCCATTACTTAGTAAAACTACCGAGGAATGGCTGCTAGCATTAAGGGCTGTCGACATTCCTGCGATGCCTTGTCATACCATTGATACGCTCATAGAAGATCCGCATTTAACGCAAGTGCAATTAATGCGTACTGAAATACATCCTGTAGAAGGGAAAACGGTGGTCATCCGATCGTCGATTAAACACAATGGACACTACGCGCCGGTGAATTCCTTTGCCCAACCCAAAGGCCATGACACCCAAGCCATTTTAAGGGAACTCGGATATACTCCTACCGAAATAACCCAATTAATCAACTCAAAAGCAGCTTTAAGCTATGAAAAATAACGATTTCCGTTTATTGATTGACCACGTTTGCGTGATCGTGGGTGCCGCAAATCGGCGCAGCATCGGCTATGCAACGGCCGAATTATTCGCCAGTCACGGCGCAAAAATCGCCATCTTGGATGTCGCGGTAAACGAATCAACACAGGAAGAATTAGCCTCGGCTTTAGCTGAATCCGCTGGTCATCCAGTTCCGCTCGTTTGCATTCCCTGCAATATTGTGGATCCTGCGGCTTGTGATCAGGCAATGGAACAGGTGATGACTCATTTTGGAGGTATTGATAGCCTGATCAACTGTGCAGGTGTCGTTCGTTCGGAGGGAATGCTCGATATTCCGAGCCAGGATTTGGCTTTTATGATTGATGTAAATTTAAAAGGTACGTTTCATACCTGCCAAAGCGCCCTAACACATTTTGCCAAACAAAAATCAGGACGCATCGTGAATCTAGCCTCCGTCGCAGCACAAAGGGGCGGTGGATTAGTAGGTGGAGCGCACTATGCTGCCTCGAAAGGTGGCGTACTTAGTTTAACGAAAGCGATTGCACGGGAATTTGGTCCACAAGGAATCCGAGCAAATGCCATTTGTCCATCTATGACCGAAACAGGGATGTTAGATGGCAATGTAAATGACGAACAATTTCAGCAGGTCGTAGCGGGAATCCCGTTGCGAAGAGCTGGAAAACCACTTGATATTGCAAATGCTTGTCTATTCTTAGCGAGCGATTTATCCGCTTACATCACAGGACTTACCTTAGATGTAAACGGGGGAGGTCACATACATTAATTGAACAAAACGATGTCACAACATACCTACATCATTGATTCCGTACGAACAGCCATAGGCAGTTTAGGAGGCGGTTTATCAGCCACACGAGCGGATGATTTAGCAGCCATACCGTTGCGCGCAATTTTAGAACGAAACCCACAACTCGATCCCGCTAGCATTGACGATGTTATCTTAGGCTGCCATAACCAAGCAGGCGAAGATAATCGCAACGTGGCCCGAATGGCCTTGTTATTAGCAGGCATCCCACACACCGTTCCGGGTGAAACGGTGAACCGACTATGTTCCTCTGGCATGTCGGCGGTGATCCATGCAAACCGTGCGATTAAAGCCGGAGACGGCGATGTTTTTATCGCGGGCGGTGTTGAACACATGACGCGTAGCCCTTGGGTGATTGCAAAAACAACAAAGCCTTTTGGTAATGATGCTCAAATGTTCGATTCCTCATTCGGATGGCGTTTTGTTAATCCCAAAATGAAGGAGCTTTACGGCATCGACGCGATGGGTGAAACCGCCGAAAACTTAGTAGACCTCTTCTCAATCTCCCGCGAAGACCAAGATTTATTTGCTTTTCGCTCTCAACAAAAAGCTTTCGCTGCACAGCAAGCGGGATATTTCGCAGCCGAAATTGTTCCCGTTACCTCGACAGATAAAAAAGGAAACGTCAGCATGTTCGACCAGGATGAGTTCATCAAAGGAAACTCTAACCTAGAGAAATTAGCGAGCCTAAAACCTGCCTTCCGCAAAACAGGCGGCACGGTTACTGCAGGCAATGCATCAGGAATCAATGATGGCGCGGCAGCTATGTTACTGGCCTCTGAAGCAGCCGTCAAAAAATACGGATTTGTGCCCAAAGGACGGATTGTTTCTTCCGCCGTGGTAGGAGTAGAACCACGCATCATGGGAATCGGGCCTGTAAATGCGAGTAAGAAGGCTTTGGAAAAAGCGGGATTGACGCTGTCAGACATCGATATTTTTGAATTTAATGAAGCCTTTGCGGCACAGTGTTTAGCGGTTACGCGAGGCCTGGGCTTGTCAGATGACGATGCACGCATCAACCCACAAGGTGGTGCCATCGCACTAGGTCATCCACTGGGTATGTCGGGTACACGTATCATTCAAACCGCCCTACACGGTTTAGAAAAACAAAACAAAAAATATGCATTAGCTGCCATGTGTGTAGGCGTGGGAATGGGCTATGCGGTCATTATCGAAAAAATCTAACACATGAAAAATTATCTATTATTCTTCAGCTTGTTGGCAAGCAGCGTTTTTGCTCAAAAAACGGATCGCTATTTCACCACATCAGATGGCGTGAAATTACATTATACAGTCACGGGAACGGGAAAACCGTTGGTTATTTTCCCAGGCTATACCCAAAGCTCCGCTAATTTTGAACCTAATTTAGAGGTGATAGGAAAGCAATTTCAAGTGTATTGCTTGGACTACCGTTGGCACGGACTTTCAGAGGATCCAAACTATGGCGTACATATCGATCGCTTTGCAAAGGATGCCCATGAGATGATTACTGACGCAAAAATTGGCCCTTTCTATCTGCTAGCGCATTCGATGGGAAACACGGTGGCGTGGAATTATTTTTCTTTATTTGGCCAAAAACAGGTCATCAAATACATCCTTGGCGACGAAGCCCCATGCCTGATTACCGATCCATCATGGACAACACAAGAGAAGGAAATGTACACGGGAAGTGCGACGGACAAAGAATTGTGGACGGCTTGGCGCCAGCCTAAAAGCCAACAACAGGCTCCTAAAAACACGCGTGAGCTAATGATGGGAAAATTATTAACGGAACATTTAGGTAATGATTGGCGGGATATTTTGCCAACGATTCAGGTGCCTACTTTGGCTTTAATGGCAGAGAAAGGGACCTTCAATAACCAGCATCTTTTTGACTATTTCTTAAAGACCATTCCGCATTCAGAACTAAAAGTTATTCCAAACGCGGGTCACGGTTATTACACTACGAACCCTAAAGAATTCAACGAGATTGTATTGAATTACTTTTCGAGTAAATAAAAAAAGGGGCTCATTAGTAGAGCCCCTTTTTTATTTAATTCTTTGTCACTTTCAAATCTTTGAAGTAACCGACTGTTCCCACTTCCACCCACAAGCCAACACTTCCGTGGGTAGATTTGCCTAACATTTTATTAACGATGAAATTGGGTGCCTTTTGGTTATTAATAAACAAAGCGACTTTCTCCTTATAAAATTCAATCCGGACATCTATCCATTCATTTAACCCAATATCTGCATACGTTTCATATAAGCCATTTGACTCTTTGCGTAAACGACTAAAGGTATAACCGGGGTAAGCAAAATACTGTACGGTATGGTTTCTGCGAAGTTGATCATCTGCGCGACCGTTACTTGGACGCAAATATATATTTTCAAACATCGTATTCGCTTCGTCAATTCGGTAGGCCAAACCAATAAATCCACGAGCTTGTGGAAACGGTGAGTCTGATTGAATCTTACTCAACATCTTCACTTCGACAGTACCATTTTCGATGTCGGTATTCGCTAACTTAACAAATGTGGGCCCATCTACCGAATTCTCGATGTTATTGATATCAAACGGAGATTTCACCAAGTCTCTCGTGACTTCTAATACCATTGATCCATCCATTTCAACAACTTTAGCGACAGAATTAATGGCTTTATATTCCTGATTTCCCCAGGTGAATTGTTGGGCATAGGTTGGTAGAGCCAACAATATCATGAATGCAATAAAAACTTTATTTCTCATTTGATGATTTATAAAATAACCCTGCGCCATATGTCGTGCCCAAAGTTCCAGGTTTTAATTGTAAATAAAAACGACTCGTTTGATCTTCTTCAATGGCTAAGACACCTGATTTTTGAACCACAAAGTCAGGCTTATAGACCAATTTTTTCGGATCAGCAGGTGTGCCAAAATCCTGTGGGCCACCGCCTTGATTAACCAATTCATTATATCCAACAAGCAAAGAATTCTGAATCTGATAGGAATTTTTTGCTTCTTTCTCTAGCACCCAAAAGACATTAATTCCACTTAAAACATTATTATAAAATTTGAAGTCCGGTGTTGTAGACCATGTCCAAACAGCTGCCCCGTAACTGTTCAAAACTAAATTATGGTGCATACTTGATTGCTCTGCAGGCGAATTCCACATTACGACTGCGTCTTTCACACCGTAAAATACACAATGGTCTACTTCCAGTTGTTTCCCATTTGCAAGAATCCCCAAGTGATTAGGTAAAGCGAATTGATTTCCCAAAAACAAACATTGCGTAACACGCAAATCACTTAAGTTCTTCCCTTCCCAAACAATTGGATAATTTCTAACAAGTACACCAGCTCTTGGTTTCTCATGAACAGGTTCACCTAAAATACGAAGTCCTTGAATTGTGGTATGACTGTTTTCAATTAATATACCATAGTTTGAACCGCCAGTAATTATTTTTTTGTCATCGCGTTCTATTTTAAATGGCATCGTAGAGACTATAATTGGCATTTTATTAGGTTCCCAAACGGAACTATCTGGTAATATTTCAGCTTGAATTTCTAAGCGATCTTGATTTGAAAACTCCCACTGAACTGGGTTAAATGCTGCGGTTTCTGCAAGCCCATAGGTACCCTCGGATAAAAGCACTTTTATACTTCCTTTACCCACTAATTTATTGACACGTTTAGCCGCCTCCGTCAATGTCTTCAAAGGAGCAGCTTGTGAGCCAGCCGCTCCATCTTCACCCGAATTAGCATTCACATAAATAACTTCCTTGCGTTGTGCAAAAGAAGAAAACGTAGCTAACATAATCGTTAGCCCTACTATCAATACTTTTCTCATATTTATCTATTTTTCATCAAAGCTACCTAATTGTGGTATATATTTGTAACCATTATTCAATTAGTAGTAACCTCTAAGTAACTAGAAAATGCGTTTTATAGACAATCCCTTTCAGTGTCCCGTGACTCGTACCATGTCAATCATTGGTGGTAAATGGAAACCGATTGTCTTGAATTGTATCGGGGATAAAACTATCCGCTTTGGTAAACTAAATCAGTTAATACCCGCGATATCGAATAAGGTTCTTTCAAAAGAACTTAATGACCTAGAAACTTTAGGATTAATCGATCGAATTGAGTTTGACGAAAAACCTCCGAGAGTAGAATACAAATTAACAAAGGCGGGACTGAGTTTGATGCCTGTTTTAATTGAAGTTGCCAAGTGGGGTAATTCCCATTTAGCGAAGGACATTGAGTCAAAATTATAAGCGACTGACTCAGCATATTTCTAAACAAAAAAAGAGGTCATTTCGACCTCTTTTCTCAACTTGCTCCCTCTCCTGGGCTCGAACCAGGGACCCCATGATTAACAGATTGAAAAGGGTCATAACCTAATGTTATCATACAGGGTTTAAACCCCCATATAAACATAATCTTAAACTAATTAATATTGATTGTCCGAATTTGTTCATCTATGTTCACCATTCTTGGCGTGATTCTTGGCGCATTAATACAAACAACTATTAATCTCCATGACCTGCTCTTTCGATAATTGCCCCACATAATGTTTTGAAGTAATGACCGGCGAAGCATGCCCCATACATTCTGCGATATGATTAATTGAACGCCCATTTCTATTAAGCGTAGTCGCATAAGAGTCTCTAGCAATATCTAAGACAAGACTTAATGACAAGTTCAATTTCTGCGTAACATAATTGAGCTCCTTGTTTATCTCAGCACATAACTTATGAGACTTATTTGCCAAGGTAGTATCGGTATATCCATCCTTCATCTTTCCGATAATAAAAGGACTATCCTTAACAGCAATCTTGTCCAACACCGCTTGTAGTTTATCATCAATTGGCACCGAGATGGGTTTAATATTACTCCTTCTTGTGGTCTTGGTTTTTGTCCTATAGAAGATAAAACTACCGCTTTGGATATGGTTCCATCTCATCGCCAAAAGGTCCACAAAATTGATTCCATTACATCTATATAAAAACAACCAAATATCACGCGCCCATTCCTGTTTTGTGGTTTCAAACTCTGTTAATTCCGCAATAGATTGGATTTCCTCAGCACCTAAAACTATCTTGGTTGGGAAGAACGTTTTGATACCATAACCACCTGCTCCAAATGGATACTCATAATCTTGAGGAATAAACTTGGTGATGTTTCTGTGGTAATTTAAGACAGTACGAATATCTGTCATGTAGCCTGAAATGGTTGCTGGTGAACCGCCTCGTTTCGATACCTCATATTCAAAATCATGTAAGAAGTTAACGGTAATGTCCTTGTAGGTTAACCCTGGCTTGAACTTTTCCAACTGGTTTCTTGCGGTCTTCATTCTGTTTTTCGAGGCAGGTTTTAATCTCTTATTCTCTCTAAAATATTCCGCCATTTCGAAATAGGTCATTTCAGTTGGTGTAACCTTAACGACCGGTTCAACTACCTCCTCCTTAAAAAACTCCTCTCTAAACTGTTGTCTATCAAATGGTATTACTCTTGCGAATACCTTCTCCGCCTTCTCTAAAAACTCATCACATCGTAGCCGGTATTCTTTACTCTTGTCATCCAACGAACGCTTAACAAAAACGTGGTTATACTGTTGTTCCGTCAGCTTATCAACATTCAGGTATAAGACTTCACCTTGGTGCTGAACAATGACAGAAAGATTAAATCTCCCATGTTTATCGGGTCTATTCCCTCTCTTATCTAATCTAATATTAATTGTTGCCATAGCGTACTTTTCTATTTAATGTTGGTAATGGAGGTAACTCCATAGTTGTTCTTACTCCTGATTTAATCCACTGATCAAGTTCTTCTCTGTCGAATCGAGGTGAACGACCAATCCTTGAAAATGGTATCTTACCTTCTTTCATCCATGCGCCTAATGTGGAACGTGATATATTAAGATAGTCACATGTCATCTTTATGGTTAGGTACTTTGTGTAGTCGAAAACGAAGTCTCTCATTGTAGTTTGTTGAAAACGGCGCCAAAGATATTGCTTCCAATTCAATGACGCCGCATACTAATTCATAACTTCCTATGAAGTCATTTTAATTGAGTTTTGCTTTTTGGATTTGGCTCGTTTCCATTTTTTAATGATTTCGTTTGTCCAGCTGTGCTTATTTTCCAAATAGAACTCATCACACATTTTCAAAAAGTCATCCCATTCTTTATTCGTAAATTCTACCCCAAAGAAATGTCTAAGCATATCACGATCCGCCATTAGACAGATATTCAATTTTTGTTCAAAACGCAATTTCTGATAAACTTCAAAACTTCCATTTTTACCAATTGATAATGATTTCTCTGCAATCATTTTAAAAATTATGGTTGACCTTATACACCAAAAGGTTAAAGTTTGAAGAGGGTTTGACATCCTATACACCCACAGGTTTCTAATATTTAATACACAAATCCCCCTACCCATCGATTTGATGAGGATTTCAATATTCCAGATTTAACTATGGAATTCTAAATCACGATGATGTTGTGATTATTTTTAGGCGATTATTTATCAGAATTACCTGAATTTAAATTGCATAATTTTACAATTTCATCACCAAATTCACTCCAAATATCTTCATCAATCCCCTCCAAAATATCTGATTCATAATTGCCAAAGTTTTTATTTACCAAATTGGAAATCTCCTCTTTTTTATCATTCAGATATTTCACCAAGAGATTATAATCGATCACATCATAATTGTAATCAAAATGATGTCCAATGGAAGAGATAATATCAACATCTTCAATAATATAACTACCGAAATGGCATTCATGAGATTCAAGTTTTTGAATAAGGTCTCCAAATTCTTTTTTTTTGTTTTTGACAGCTTCAGTCATGTTTTTTAATGTTGGTCAACCACCAACGGGGTTTTAGTTAAAAATAAATTATGCTGCTTGTAATAATACTTCTTTGTTATTCATGCGCTCCTTAAGTCTTTTTGTCAAACGTTTGTTACAAAATTCAATCGACTTGTGGTCCACGTCCCACCCGTACCCATTTCTTCCGTTTAAAATTGCACTTTCAAGTCCAGATCCACTCCCTACAAATAAATCTCCAACGTTATCCCCTGGATTGCTATAAGCCTTAATGAACTTCTCATAAATGTTAATTGAAGTGGGAGCTTGGTGATAGAAGTCTTCATCAACATCATCATATTCAGACTTTTGAAATACGGATTCAATAAATACATTAGTAATGGATGATTCAGGAGAGGCCATGGAATATCCCTTAGCCCCTGAAGTTCTTGAAGAACCCGGTATTACTTTAAATTCTCCAATGGATGATGGTCTTGTAACATCATTGAACAATGTTTCTGTGTAGGGTTGTAATCCTGCTACAATGATTGTTTCCTTAGAATTCAGAAATCTTCCAATATGAGGGGTAGCCTTGGCATTGGTCTTAACAAAGGTATTTACATCAAAAATATACCACCCATTTTCAGCTAAAGCCGTTTCCAATTTGGTACAAACACCCTGGTAGCCATCTCTGTATGTCTCCCCAATAATAATAACAATTACCCCATTGGGAAGTAGCTTTCTCTTAGTCCCTTCGTAAAACTTAATTTCATTTTCAATGTATTCCGTTAAGGTCTTCTCTTGACCATGAACAAAGTCTTTTAACTGATTTACATAATCGCGAAGTTGAAAATATGGTGGGGATTGAATGAACATTCTAAAACTAGAATCAGGAATATCAGACAGGTCTAGTGAGGACGTGTTAAATAAATGATAACTTACATCATTTACTTTTCCCTCAAAATCTCTACGTTTTCTTTCTGCAATTTGGGCTTCCTTCTTTCCTTTTTCCCCTAGTAATTGATGGGCTTTATCAATTTTATATAATCCATTTTCCAAACCAGCCATTACTCCAATTTTGTTATCCGGATTATCATCTTCAAACCATTTAACTTCCATCAATTTCCGTAAGGATGAAGCCTTGATAGGTAGGTTAAGAAGGTGGCATACCAACTCAAATCGATTCTTTCCAATCAATCCGTAATGATCGTCTTTGTCAACAAAATCAAATCCCATTAAGTCTCTTTTCTTACCTTGAGATTTCCCCAAAAGACCTAATAAATGTTCCGCATAGTGTGCCATCTCTGAGTATGACATAGTCGTTCGTTGATTACTAGTTAATCTAATCTTCACTACATCTTCATCGGGGATGTTAACGTGTAAACATTGTAGTGTTTTCAGTCCTAAAGATTTTGCAACGTCCAATCGTACAATCCCATCTGTGACGTAGAATGTTCCGTCAACTAGGTTTCCTAGTAAAGGTGTGAATTGACCCAAACGATGCATGGTGTATTCGATGTGGTCCTTCTTTTTGGGTTTCACAAATTGCTCAAGCAAAGGGTGAATTTTGATGAAATCAATTTCGATTTCTTGAATGTTGATTTTATGTGTCATTTTGTTATTATTTATGTCTACGAATCACGATTCTTTGACTCGTAAACGGATGAAAAAAATATACTTACTCTTTTTTGACTTTTTTAAGATCGTTAAAATATTGGTTGTACAAACGAACTATGTTAGAATCATATTTGACATTATTTTTCAAATCATGAAACTCCATTAGTGTTCTTATAATTGAACTATGCATACTTTTAAGTAATTGCTCCTTTGCCAATTGCATTACCTTTTCGTCACATTGATAGTCTTCTACTCTATCTCCATCTTCTATTTCATATAATTCTAAAACATTCTTTCTAACATAAACTCTCGCTTCTTGTCTAACAGCATCTGGTAAATAAAATGGAGCTTTTGCAATTAGATAAGTACGTGTAGATAAACCCTTTTTCTGCTTTAAAAATGAAATTTTAAAATTAAGATTTAATAAAAATTGCGTATTAATAATTATCGTTTCAAGGTGCTTAAACAATCTTAGTTCTGTAATAAACTCACCTTCATTATTTAAAATTTGCTCTAATAGTCCAGAGTAGTTTTTGTTAATTACCTTGTTACGTTTTATTACAACTGATTCTTCCTCAACAGTTGCTTTTGATTTCAACAAATCTCCACCATCATTGTAAATTTCATTTAATGATGAAACGATGTCATTAAAATCTATTGAAACGTTCTTTTTAAGAACCTCTAACAGGTTCTTATTATAGTCTTCAGAGGCTAAAAGCTCCCCTAAAACATTACGGATATTTTTATGTGTTTTAATCATAGCGATACAAAGGTAGTATAATAAATCAATAAATCAAGACTCGTAGATATTTTTTTTAATTTTTTTTTGGGGGGAGGGGCCGAGCGGAATCGGGGAGGGGTTTGAAGTCCTAAGGACTTATATGATTCGCTCGATTCACTCCCGATCTTCGTTGAGAGCCTATATATATGTTTCAATTCTTAGAAATCTAGCCATATTTGATTTTACGAAGTTTAATTCATCCCGGATCCCATGCAAATTAGTAGCATTATAAATCTCATATATCTCTTGATTAGTCTTTAAAATATTCATTTGCTCAAAGATGCTAGACCCAAAGTATTCCTCTAGTTTAAAAGAATAGTACTGGAAATCTATTAGAAAATCATTTGAAATAAATGCTGGATCTGTAGAGAGGAGCTTTTCTATTTTTTTATATTCAACAGACAGACTAGCGGTTGCCCCAGTATATTGTAATTCTCTTTGTATTAGTATATCTGTATTAGTAATTGTATTAGTTGTGTCGGAATCTCGACACGTGGTGTCATGAAACTCGACACCTACCTGTATTGAATCCCGACACGTGGTATCAGTTTTTCCGACACCTCTATCCTTCTGATTGGATTCCAAGGTGTCATCATTCTCGACACGTATTTTGATTAACTCCCAAAATTTGGCCGCAGGTTTAGTCTTCTTCCCAACTCCAGGTCTGACTTCAATATGAATTAATCCTTTGAACTCCAGGTTCTTTATTATACCATTAGTAGTCTGTCTTGTCTTATTTATGATTTCAGCAAAATGGTTATCACTAGCGGTACAACCTCTGGGTCTTTTATCAAGGGATACAATTTCTGCAAGGATGAATTTCTCATCACATGTTAGATTGGGATTTAATAGGATACTATAAGGAACATTCAAATATCGTTCTGACATTTTAAAAAGAATCCCCCATTGCTTCGTTGGTTACAGTCAACTACTCACAATGAGGGGGTAATCAATATCTTATGTACTGGAGTTGAATCTGTAACCCTTCAACTATGTACTTTACTAAAATATAAAGGAAATAAGCGATAAAGGGAAGGCTCCAATGCTAAGGAATTGCTAACAAACTTTCCATTACTTCGTTTAAATTAAACGAAGTTTTGTCGTAGTGGAACTATAGAGAAGAACTGGTAGTGACCAAATTCAAGATTTGGGATAATCGTATTATAATCCACAATTTGAAGTCAATTTTTAGTTATTTTTTATCGTAATTTAACTAGGTGGGAACTAACCCATTCGTGAATCTCAATCCATATTAAATGAAAGCTGAAGAATTTAAACCACTTAATTCAATTAAGAAACTTTCTGATTTGACCAAAGAAGAATTCAATCTACTAATTACATCGGACGATCCAGTTGCTGTAGAATGGAGAAGGTTACATCAAAAAGAGTTTGAGATCCGCTTAAAGGCTAGTGATTTACTAAATGACTTCTTCAAGCGCAATTCGGACTCCTAAATTTAGGGTGTACTTTTTATTGCGCATCTTTAAATTTGAAAAAGCGGCTTAAAAATGCAGCAATACCGGTTTATTCTCTGGAAATTAGCCTTATCACCCTACCAAGCTAATTTTATGAGTATTTCCATCCTTTATGTGCGTTGCAGCACCATTGAACAAAACTCAGACCGACAACGTGTAAATGAAAAAGATTTCGATAAGGTCATTGAAGACCGTTGTAGTGGAAGTATTTCCATGTTTTCTAGAACCGGCGGGATTGAACTTAAAAAACTCATCGACCTGAATTTGGTATCAAGTATATCTATTTGGCAAATTGATCGGTGTGGAAGAGATCTTCATGACATTCTTTCTTTTATTAAATATACTACTGAGAGAAAAATCCCTGTTAAGTTTATCAACCAAGGACTTTGTACCATCCATGAAAATGGGGAAGAAAATCCAATTTCTAAAATGGTGATTTCGATTCTTGGGGTCGTAGCGGAGATGGAAAGAAAGCTCACGCTAGAGAGACAGAAAGAAGGGGTCGCTCTAGCAAAGCTCAAAGGGGATGTATATTTAGGAAGAAAACCCAATACCAAAGAAGACCCGCTGAAATTTTTATCTAAAGTGAAGAATAGGCGAGCGATGGAACTTATAAAAAAGAATTACAAAGGATCAGAAGTCGCAAAGATTACTGGATTAAACATTAACACTATAACCAAAATCAAAAAACTCATGAATAGGTTATAGTGACCTTTTTTCAATTCATCATAATCCAGTAAACTTAAGTTATGATCATGTTTGATCAGCCCCTAGCCCCCTTCCCTCCCTAGGTATCCCAGGACTAGTAATAGACAAAAAACTTCAAAATACAGGGGGATACTTACTTTCGAGAACAAAAATTCTGGAAAAAAATGATTCTCAATCCAGTAAGCCTCGAAATTTGATTTAAAAATTTTCCAGTTTTTTTCACCAGAATTCAAGTACTCTCTTCCCTTTATCGGAATACTTTGTAATTAGCCCGCCTTTTTCAAACACTCAAAACTAACTGGAAACATCCGCTTATATAATGTAAAAAATAAACGATTTATAATAGGATTGTACGCTTTAAACCTTAAATACAAAAAAACTTGCCCAAAAGAAAAGTAAACCCTTATAATGAAAAAACCCTTCAGCCAATAGCCAAAGGGTTTCAAAACTCCGTGTTCTAAATTAATTTATCACTTCGAACTCTGCGAGATCAAAAAAGATCTCATCCGAAGTCTCAAACCGCGACCAGCGCAGGTTAATTATTTCTACCGTCTCAGATACGCCAGATAGCGAAATCTCTTCTCCTGTCTTTAAAAACAAGCGTATAAAAACAACTCCATCCTTCTCTGAAATAACGTGTTCTTTCAGATTTGCTTTGTTCACAAACTTAAATGTGCAGCCTTGGGCGCTACAATATTTTAAGCGAATAGATTTCATTATTTCCAAATCCGGACTTCCACCCGGCGATTTAATTGTAAATCTGTTCTAGAGGCTGGAACCTCTTCGGAGAATGCCTCCGCTTTAAAACGGGCTGCAGCTACCCCGTGTTTAACTAAATACAAACGCACATTCTCCACCCGCTTCGCAGAAAGTTTTAAGTTGTAATCCTCTGATTTTCGGTAATCTGTGTGTCCTTTTAAGTGCACCTTCACGTCCGGATATTTTGCCATTAAAGCGACGATTAAATCGAGTTTTTTGGCAGACTCAGGACCCACCCAAGACTTATCTGTCTTGAAGTAAATTTCTTTATTGAATAAGCTGTCCAAATTCACTTCGGCCACCACTACCGCAGCAGGCACAGCAACTGGCTCAGCACGTTCATCAACAGGCGCAACAGCTACCACAGGTGCTTGCTCTTTAATTACCGGTGCAGGAACTGTGGCTTTCACAGGTTCAGGACTCGCAACAGCCGCAACAATTGGCTCCTCCACTACCACAATAACAGGCGCAACAACAGCCTCTTTCTTCGAAGGCAATAAGAACACTAAACCGATCCCTGCTGTAAAATTAGATCCACTGTTTGTGTACGGGCTTAAAGACCCGGTTGAAAGGAAGGGCAACCCTAAATTTGCGGAGCCACGTAAGGATACAGCAGACGAAATTTTAAAGTCAAATCCTGCACCAGCCGCACCGATAAAATCAGCATCACGGTTCGTAATCGCATAGGAATTATCTAACAAAACCTCCCCCGCAAATTGGCCAAACACCCGAAGGCGCGCAGGCAAAGGCAAGTTCAGAAAATACCGCATCCCGGCCTGCGCGCCAGCAAACTTAGCAGTACCCGATGACTGAAAACCATACGAAACACCGCTAAAAAGCTCTGCTTTAGGCGAAGTGAAATAACTGAACTGCGCACCCACAGAAGTGTAATCCAAAAGCACATCTCGGCGGTTCGATGCCTGTTGTAAAGAGCGAGCGGTGGAACCGAGGGAGAAGGAAAGGGATTTTTGGCCGTATGAAAAATACGAAACGGCACACAGGAAAAAGACTAGTGTATATGATCTCATTTTTGTTTCTCGAATAAGGAAATTTTAAGCGCTAATTCGTGCGTCTGCACCCCAAACGCATTCAAGGTCGCCAGCGGAAATTCTCCCGTGTAGGCCACATACACTTTCTTAGAAAAAGGTACACCTACACGCGCTCCATAACTGATTTTATCGCGGTAAATCAGACCCACATCCACTTTTTCTTGTAGATTCACGATCACGTTCGCATCCCAGCTAAATGGCGTCGATGAAGCTAAACGCGCCATCACCGATGGGCTCACACGAATCCCCGGAGCCGCCTGAATAGCCGTTCCTGCTTGCAAATAGAAATACGAAACGTCCTTAAACGCACCGGATAAATTGCCAAAATCATAGCTCAGCACCCGAGGTTGCGAAACTGATAAGAAGCTACCCCCGCGATGCGCGAAATGTAGGCCCCAACCGGTGTTTGCTTTTAACCCCGTCGACTTATTGACTTGGATGTAGGGATCGTTGATATCGATCGCCGTAAGTCCCGCATAATCGATGTAAACGGACGCTAATGAAAGACGTAGTCCGCCATTCATCTTCCAGTCCTCATTCAAACGAACCGAGTACGCTAAATCACCAGACACGCTTGTAATGCGCAAAGGACCCGCTTGATCGGTCGCTAAAATGGCGCCTATCCCGATCTTCGGTTTCAACTGGTAATTTCCCGTCATCAACGAGGTGCGTGGCGAACCCTGCACGCCTATCCATTGCTGGCGATTAATAGCGACGAATTCCCCTTTCGCGCCATTCGCCACTAGGCCTGCATAGGCTGGCGAAGAGACGATGGGGTTGATTTGGTACATCGAGTACATCGATTCGATTTGGGCTGAAACGACGTGTCCCCCTAAAAATAGAAACGCTGCTAATACTATCTTTCTCATTTTCCTGTGCGATCTAAGTAAATAAAGTTCGAAATCGTCGGTTTCGCTCCCTTGAAGTCGACGACATAATAATACGTTCCGTCTGGCAATTCACCGGAGTCACCTGTGCCACCCCAGGTGTTTTGGTAATTTTCTGCGTCATACACCACAGCACCCCAGCGGTTAATAATCGTGATGTGATTAGGTTGCAGGCGCATAATACCTGGAATCTTCAGCACGTCGTTCATCCCATCGCCATTCGGTGTGATGATTTGCGGCAGAATCAGATCGCACACATCTGGGTCGATGCGGTTCTCGATTCCGTCATGATCGCAGTCTTTGATATTGCCAAAATCCAGGTCATCCTCCACCTTATCCAGAATACCATCTCCATCTGAGTCCGTATCTTGGAAGTCTGGAATACCATCCTTATCCGTATCGATACTCTTCTCATAGCTATCTAGATAGCCGTCATTATCCGCATCCAATTCTCTGAAATCTGGAATGCCATCACCATCTGAATCTAGTGGTTTTAATGGATTAGGGCCGGCTTCGATTTTGTCCAAAATACCATCACCATCCGAGTCCGTATCCAAGTAATCTGGGATACCATCTTTGTCCGTATCAGATTTCGACTCTAATAAATCTGGAATACCATCCCCATCGGAATCTGTGTCTTTGTAATCCGGAATTCCGTCCTTATCTGTATCAATTGGATTTAATGGATCTGGACCTATTTCCTCGTCATCTAAAATGCCATCATTATCCGCATCGATGTCGATGATGTTCACCGTAAACACCGCGTGATCCGTTTTGCCACTTAAATCTTGAGACTGAATATCAAGCGTATAAACAGGCTTATCATCGTAATTAGGGCTGTTCTTGAAACGCAAGACTCCTGTAGCAGGATCTATGGTAAAGAAGGCTCCATCTAACCCTGATAGTATCGAGAAGCTCGTTAAATCTTGGTAATCCGGTAAGGTTTGAACCTTAATCACGGCCACCGTGGTCGGCTGTTTCTCGCGGTACGAAACCGTTTTACCTGAAATGATGCGCGGATATTCGTCTACGTTTGTGATCGTCTGAGTAAAGGTCGCTAAGTCAAAATTCCCATCCGTATCAGTCGCCTTCACCACGATGTTAAACTTCGCTAAGCCATTCGCATCCACAAAAGATTCGTAGTCAAAACCGCCCGCATCGCGCACCGTAATCACCCCAGTTAAGGAGTCGATTTTAACGGCCGCCCGAACCGCAGCGGAGTTGTTAGTGGAGTCGATGGTGTAGTAGAGTTTTTGGCCTTCTTCATCCACATCTAATCGGGAGTTCCTTTCGAATACATTAAACAAGGTAGTCGCTGTAGCCACTCCCTCCGCACGGGTAGGAAGCGTCGCATCATCGATCACCGGCTTAATGATTCCCAACCCACCCGGGTCACTAATCGAGTTGTTCACTAAAGTATCCTTATCCCCAAAAGCTCCGTCCGTGAACGTCAACACAATACGTTCAATCGTACTAGGGTCATTATCTAAGTCGATTAATGTGGCACCATCGTCATAGGTCGCCAGATTTTGATCGTCCTTAAAGCTCTTCCACTCTCCTGCTTTATTCTGTTTCAAATAAGTAGAACCTTTCATTCCCACTGGGAATTCCAATACCGCACGAACCTGTAATCCTGGTCTAGTAGGATCTAAATCGCGCAGAGGTAAGCGTGGCGAAAGTGTATCCGCTGCGTTTGTTAGTAAACCTTCGATCGTGAATTGATACAAGTCAGACGAGAATTGGCGATCCGTATTTGCGATGTTAGGCGTAGGCAATAAAGCTACATTTCTGAATTTCGCATTCGGATCTAAATCAAGTGAATCCAACCCACTTTTACCACCAGGAAGAGATCCGATTAAGAGAGATCCTACTTTCGAAGTAGAAGGGCGCGTAGCACCCGGAACACCATTCGCCCAGTCAATTCCCGCTTGGTAATCTGCAAAAGAACCTAAAGGCACGTTCGTGATATTATTCTGCTTACGATCCGGAATACCATCACCGTTCACGTCACCCCCATTAGGAGCCACCTCTTCTAATTTCGATGGAATACCATCAATATCTGGGTTTTCTGCGATGACAATTTTTACTTTGTACGGACCATTTAAGACCCCACTTTGATCTTTAATGTAATAGTCAAATTCTTGCTCACCATAGTAGTTTGCATCTGGCAAGAAATTAAATGAACCATCCGGATTGAAGACGAATTGTCCGTTAGAAACGGAAGAGTTTTGATCTAAGGTATAGGTCACCGAATCATCATCCGGATCGATTCCTGGTACGTTCGTGCTTACGCCTACTCCCTCGGTTAATGGAATACCCATGTTTTGGCCATTAATCACGACCTGGTTTAAAGTCACGGCCGAACCTGTAGGCTGGTCATTTGCACCTATGATGTTTAAGACCGCGTTCGCATTTAGGTTATTATTCCCATCCGTCACCACATAAGCGATGTTAATTTGTCCCTTCTGTGAGCCGTTCAAGAACTTCGACTTGCTCATTTCGATGAATAAATTCGTTCCCGTTAAATCCGAAGTGGAGACAACATCTTGGAACTTCGTCAACAAGGTAGAATTAATCACCACTGGCTGATTCGTCACCACATTTTCAATCGAATAAGAAATCGTTACGTTGCTGACGGTGAGTGGATCGCCTTCGGCATCAGTGATACCATTTAATAGATTAATCGTTTGATCTGGGTCGTTTTGAGATAAGGTAATAGGAGTAGGAGTTCCTGTCGGTCCACCATTTGTTGCTTTATTAATGGTGTCAGTAACCACTAACCCTGAATTACCCGCCTGGTCAATAATCTTTAAGCTTAAGGTAATTATACCATCACGCAATGTACTTGTATTGATATTTCCAATTACCTGAGTCGAATTAGTCACGGTTCCAGAGGCCGTCAAACTAGACGTTCCACTTGATATAATGTAAGAATAAGTAGCTCCTAGTTCTGCGTTTGTTAAAGTAAATCCTACGTTACGGAAATTAGCATTATCTATAGAAGCCGGAATCCAATCCACCGTATACAAAGTTGGGACTGCTGTATCCACAACCACCGTGCTACTGTTCGTCGTACTAGTTACCGCAGTTCCTAGGTTGTTAGCCACATCACTAAATGTCACACTAATGGAGGCCGTTCCTTGTGGCGTATTGCTAGTTACCGTATAGGTGGCAGCGTAAGTTGAACCCGTTCCTGTGACTGATGCAACTTGTCCAGCTACTGTCACTGTCGGCGTTTGAATAGCTTCTTGACTGGTATTAGTGTTGCTACTGCTAACCGATACCGTTCCTAGTGTAGGTACTGCTGTATCCACTACCACAGTGCTACTATTCGTCGTACTTGTTACAGCAGTTCCAGGGTTACCATTTACATCGACATAGGTTACAGAAATAGTGGCTGTGCCCTGAGGTGTCGAATTAGTTACAGTAAATGTCGCCGTATAGGTGCTAGATGTCCCCGTAACTGTTGCAGATTGGCCTGCTATTGTAACAACAGGAGTTGTTATTGGTTCATTAGCAGTAATACTAAGCGTAAGTACATCGTTCGTTTTTGCAACGGAAGAATTATTATTTGAACTAGATAGAACTACTGTACTTAAAGTAGGAGGTGTAATATCTAACAAGTTAATAACTACCGCACTTGTTGCAGAAGTAGCTGCATCAGTGCCAGCTGATCCTCTGTATATATCCGTCGCAGTTACATTAAAGTTGTATAATATTTTACCTGCCGCATATACCGGTGCTACATTAAAGGTAATAACTCCTGTAGATGAAATACTAAAATAAGACGCATCTGTACCGGATAAAGTAAATGTCGCTGCGTCACCCGTTAATTGATCGTCATCAGCAGTCGCAATCGTAAGTCCTGTTGATGTTTGTTTCTCATTAACAGAGGTAGTAATAGTGCCTCCAGATGCATTTGTAATACTAATAGATTCATTAATGTTTTTGATAACTAGAGCAATTGTTGCATCATCAGTATATCCATCGGTATCTGTTGCACGAACTGTTATAGAAAGTGTACCACTAACTATTTTATTGTTAACCGTTGTTTCGTTTGATAATAAGCCAGCGGCTTTAAATAATTCGAAATCAAATTTAACCTGGTCTTTAACCGTAATTTTTCCATCAGTACTATTAATTTGTACAGCATCTAATAAGGTGGAGTTTGTACTTGTTAAGGCATACGTTAAAGCTTGAGCCTCCGCATCTGTATCGGCACTCGAATTCGCATCATTTATATCATATAATTCCGTATTTGTAGTGATTCTCTCATTAACTGAAGTAGCAGAGGCATCATTAATTAATGGATATATAAAGCCGGATGTAGCAGGGTCAGTAATTCTGCCTACCGTATTATCGGCATCACCTGGGCCATTATCGGTAATAGTAACAACGATTCTAGCTAATTGATCCTTATTAAAACCTTGTTCATTTCTTGTTTTACCATTTGTGTCAAACAAGGTTGCTCCGTTATCCCAAGTAGATAAATCCTGGTCATCTAAGAATGAACTGAAAGTGCCATTTGCATTTTGTTTCAAATAGGTAGACCCCTTGTAACCAGAAGGCAAATCAATAATAATACGTTGTTGAATACCATTTGTAGCATCTCCATCCATATCAATTAATGAACCACCATTCTCGCCTACGACAGAAAATGAAATAGGATCTTTTTCAAAAGCAACATAACTAGGAACAGAAACAGGTCTTGCAACTGTACTAACATTACTCAGCCTTGAATTAAAGTTTAAGACATCTAATTCTGAAGCTGAGTTTAAAGATAACGTTCGTTTTGCCTTAGCGTTATCAGTAACTTTAGCAACTAAAATTGCCCCAAATCCAGATTGTGAGGGAGCCGTTGGATTAGTTCCTGCCACCCAATCTACAGCATTATCATAGGCTGCTTTAGAACCCATTGGGAAATGGGTAATACTATTTTGCTTTCTATCATCAATACCATCACCATTAATATCTCGGGATTTACCTAAAACTTCCATTTTAGTATCAATACCATCAGCATCAGGTGTTTCTGTAATTTGAATAGTAGCCGTATAAATACCAGATTTACTATTTACAGAACTAGCATTATCTAGTAATTTATACCTAAATGCTTGTGTGCCATAGGCATTCGAATTTGCTTTAAAATCAAATGCTCCATTAGCTGTAAGAGTTAACGTTCCGGAAGACAAATTGATGATTGTATTCGAAGAAATCGTTTGTTCATTTCCTGAGTCATCCACATAAATTAAGCCTACTTGATCTCCATCGTCATCATCGGTCATTTCCAAATTATCATGAACAAGCCCCCCTTCCCTTAATAAAGTAGATGGATCTATATTCGTCACATTCTTAGCACTAGACCTAGGTGTAGTATTTAAACCTTGGATTTCTATATTTCGAGTTACGGGAACATAAGTTGTCCCATCATATACTTTATAGGTTAATTGGAATTTCGCCTTTTCTGATCCTCTTAAGAACTTGGAACTTGTAAACGTAAGTGGTAGAGTTTGGTTGTTTACTAGGTTAGCTAATTTCGAAATATTCTCATATTTCGTCACTCTAGAGCTGTTTGTAACACCCAAGAAACTGCTGGTTCCACCTGTCGCTTCTAAATACTTTAAAGTAATATTTGAAATGGAGAGGCTATTTGATTCTGGGTCTGTAATGCCGTCTAATAAATCAAGAGATAAATTCGAAGCATCTTCTTGGTAAGCATAAACCCTAGCCGCGATTGCTGGTGGATTATTAGGCGCAGAATAAGTAATACCAAATACGTTAGAAACTACGTTATTCGAATTAGTATTTGACCCTTTAAACTTATTTGCAGGAATTGAAATAGAGAATAACTTGTTCGCGTCTCCAATAGCCATATTAAAAGAGCGTACATACCCTGTTCCAGACCAATTGCTCGTAGTATAGCTAGAGCCCGTTAAATTAGTTGCACTAACTAAAACATCGTTTAATTCTAAAGCATCTGATCCTGAACTTGATGGCTCATCACTTGCCACCATAACCACACGAATGTTTGGATTTTTTACAGTAGCTCCGGTTCTTAATAATCGACCAAAGTTATCGTACACAGAAACCGTTACTTCCGTACGCTGATTAAACGTGTAACTCAGTGTATTAGATGCTGAATTCATTGTTCCACCTAAATCCTGAATTTCATTTGCATTTAATTGTACTGTAATAATGTTTGATCCAGTAGGAGAATAATTAACAATTGCGGAATAGTGTGTATCGTCTATGTAGGTCAGATCACTTAATACTGCATTCGTAACAGCAAAATCCAATAAGTCTAAACTTTGGACTGGTTTACTTAAAGTGATTGATAAGGTTTGACTCTCAACAAATGTGCCATTTGCTATAATATCGTTATTACTTCCGTCAATCTCTGAAACAGAAAGAGTAACTGTTAAGGGATTAACGTCCTCTAAGCTAACCTGGTTATTTGATTGAGTAGTATTGCTAGCAAAATTCCCATTCGCATCCATGATCGAATTTAACGCAGGTAGAATGGTTATTACCTCTGTTCCATTAGGAGCGGGTGATTGATTTAATTGATAGGTAATGACTACTGAATTAGTAGAAGTAGTTACAATGCTTGATATTGCAGTGGAAGCCAAAGTAGCATGAGATCCTGTTCCTGTTAAGCTTAATGTGAGATCAGTGGCAGTGAAGGTTCCCGACTTTACTGCATTATAAATGTCTTGATCAAAGGTTACCGTAATCTTATTTTGAGATTGATTTAAAACCGATCCTGTGATGATGGGAACCTGGTTATCATAATTTAAAATGATTTCATTAGAAGCTAAATTTTGGCCTCCTAAACTATTCGCCAATGAATTCGCTGGCATTTTAATGCTGAAATCACCTGCAGCGGTAGGACTTACTTCTAATAAATAATTGCCATTCCCATTATTTGTAATGGTAATCGTACAATTAGATAGCGTAAAGTTTGTCATAGAAAGTGTTCCTGCAAAAGCTTGGGAACTAGCTAAATTTATGTAAACAGGCGATTGTAAAACAACATCGTTATTGCTTAGACTAACGGTCGAAGTCACGTTATTTGATATCGTATTTTTATACGCCGATAATAATACACTTGAATTAGAACTATTTGTAACTGTTAAAGTATTTGATGCAACAGATGATACATTATTCACCCCGGTTGCAGTTCCAGCAGGCACCGAAATGGTAAGAGCAGTATTTGCAGTAGGTGTTATTGTGAATGAATACAAGCGGCCACTTTGAACTAATGAATTAGTCACATATGTACCGCCGGTAATTGAATTCGTTATATCAGTTAGGTCAAAACCCGTTACATCTGAATCAAATAAAACAGTTGCATATAGCGGGGATTTACTGGTTATTTCGTTTTGGCTTAACACATTTGTTCCATCTGATAAGGACACCGTAGGTGTAGGCGCTCTGTGATCATAAGTTAAGCTAAACTCATTAGAAGCTAGATTTGCATTCCCATACGTATCAGAAATCGTACCAGCTCTTAATGAAACCGTTATATTCGAATAACTCACATTAGATGGAGTTAATGTAAACGTGTAGGTTGTTCCTGATAATGTCCCAGAAGAGGCAGTAGCACCTGTAATATCAAAGTCGGATAAACTTATAGAGTTCGCATCGATCGACCTATCAAAAACCGTGGTAATTGTAATCGGTGTGGCATAAGCTTTATCGCCAGAAATCAGTGCAGTTCCATTAGTCGTAGCTGAAATAGTAGGACTTGTTCCGCCACCACTATACACAAAACTATAGGTATCTGCTGTTGTCTTTGAAACCGTACCTGCAGCTGCTAAATAAGTAGTCCAATCATACGAAGTAGGAGTAGCAGTAGTACTAACCACATAGTCGGTAGGTACTAATGCAAAGGTATTGGCCGGAATAGTAAACGAAATATTCCGTGGTATATTTACAGATTGTGCATCTTTGAATTGATTTGCCGTGGTATTATTACCTGAACCAGATGTATAAGGTGTAGGATCGAGATTAATTTTCAAACCTAGTTTAACTCCTATCGGATAACGCGTATCTCCCGAACGGTACATCAAAGAAGAAGAAAGAACTTGTGCTGAATAATCCGGCGTACCATCTCCATCAGAATCTGTATTATCCGTCACTAAGAAATTATTATTCTTTAAGAATAATGGATCATTATAGGTATTATAAATATCAGAAGTGTTTGTGTAAGTTGAACCCGCTGTTGCCCAGGTGACTTCTAAATTTAAATTTTCCTTCAAATTAGTTTTACCGTTTAATACCGTACCCAAAGCACTTTTTAGTTCCATGGAAATGGTAGGTAAAGCACGCGGGGTCACTACAGGAGTGGATGGACCTTGATACACAAATTCCATAGCTGAGGCCTCGGTAAAGTCTTCTTTATTCCATGCGCCTAAGGTATTTTTATAACTATTATTTGGTATGTTTATTTTAATGGTAGAAGTTCCATAACCTGATACATCAAAAGATAAAGTATAATTTTTGGCATCTACTCTAGTCAATGATTTATTGGAAATAGTAACAGCCGAATTGGTAGAAGTAAAAGTCAAATCATTAACGGTAAAATCACCTGCATCACCTGCTACGTTTTGCACATCGCTAGTTAATACCATTTTTGACTTATAGGATTTAGATGCAGTAGCTGTTTGAGTACTGCCAAAATCCATGTTTGTAACCGTGCTATAATAATAATCCGATGGATTTGCAACCATATCATCAAGAGCTGCTGAAGCAATTGTAGGTGCACCAGTAATAAACCAAAGGTCATTAGATCCTAATACACTGTTTGTTGCTTTAAACTGCTTTTGTATAGTCCATGTTCCAGTGGGCCCTGATGTATAATTAACTATTGAACGGCTTGTTCCATCACTTTTTTCGTATGCATAGATATTTACCTTTCTACTGGCAGCTGAAACTATTACGTTATTCCAACCATCTCGTAAATCTTGTCCGAATCCCCAATTATCGTGATTACTATATGTGGATGAGGAGGGAGATGATTTAAAGTTTGCCCAATTCATCAAATAAGATCCAGAGGCAGGCATTGTATTGTTTGAGAAATCAATCGTATTAAATTGATCACCGTAAAATACAGGAAATCCATTACTAGTACCTCCTGGCAACCTTGTGTCTGCTACTTTATTTTTATCTGGATCTTTTACAGACCAAATGAATGTATTTGCTGGGAGTGATTTCTCATTAGCCACATCGTAAACTCCTAATACTTTTTTAGTACTAGCTTGAACGGTAGATGTAACTTTAATTGAACCATAACCCTGGACCTCACTAAAGGCATAAATTACTCCATAACTCCTATACACTCCAGGTCCTGCATACATATATGGGGTTATTCCATTTTCAAGATAGTAATACAGTTGAGGAGAGTTTGTAGAATTTATTGCCGTATTGACTCCAGCTGTATTATAGGCAGAAAATAATTGTTGATATCCCCCTGGTGGTATTCCAAAAAATTGTCCTAAAGAAAAATAGGCAAACTTTGAATTAGTGGCATCTATTTTATTAATAAATCGCAAATCAAATTCACATGTCAATCCGTTATTTGAGGTAACAAAGTTTTCCAAAACATAATCCGAACCATTAGATAAAGTTGACAATGTACTACCTGAAGTTGGCAATTTATTAATAAATAAAGTACTTCTAACATAATCAGTAAGTGTTGCAAATGTGGTTAAAGAACCTGGTGAACCACTTGTTAAATAAGTTGCAATAGAATTCCATGAAGTTGGAATACTCACTTTTACTTTAATCACATCAGTAGTGATAACATTCGTAATGGAAGTTGGAGTCGTATTTGAAAACAATGTTCCTCCAGAAATTAATGTTGACATGGCCGGTAAATCTACTCCATTTCCATCCTTAACTGTTATTGAAACATCATTCCTTAGATCAGGCAATTCGGTCAAAGTAGAAGATTGACTAGCTAGCCACGGGTTATTACTACCCGATAATTTAAAGGTGTTATCATTTACAGGACCAAAGGTGATTTTCTCCGTTCCATTAGGTGTAAAATTTAAACTAAAATCAGCCTGAATAGTGTATTGAGTATTCCCAAATTCATCTGTTTTAGTGTAGCTATTATTCGCACTATTAATCAATGTAGCAGCACCAGGAATTTCTGTTACTCCATCAGCTTGATACACTTTAATTGAAAAATTACTATTCGCAATGGTACCATTTTGGGCGGACCCTCCCCAATTCAGTAACTTATTATATCCATTAGTAGCATTGAAAGCACCATTTATACCATACCAAAAAGTATTTATTTGGAAATAATTTTTATTGTATGTTCCATTACCCGTAATAGTACTAACACCGACTTTTTTGCCTCCGATGGTAGAGTATATATAACCACCAAATGATATGGCTGCAGTATTATGTATAAAACTAAAACTATTGTTTTTTCGCATTAAATTCCCTGCCACATCGGACAAGGTTTTAGTCTTTACGGCAATAGTAATAGTCGTCCCATCGGTAATAGAACTTGAAGTAGTTAATGTAATTTTTTTATTTATTGCATCATAAGTAACAGAGGCAATTGAAGTACCAGTAACATTAAAATACGTACTTAAATTCGCTAATGTAATTGAAGTAGATGCACTCAAAGCTTCATCAGCAGTATAAGTAAATACATAAGGCGCTTTTTGAACTGTGGCTCCTGCATTAATAGCTACTGCATCACTTCCCTTTACCACTAATGACAAACTTGGCGCATACAAATCCTTTAACGTAGCTCCTGCACCAACCGTAGAAGAAATTGTTCCTGAATTTAGATTGCCTGCTTTGTCACTTATTTTACCGATAAGAACACCTACTGTTAACTGTTCGACACCTTTTGCCTTTTTTACAGAACGGACGTCGAAATTTCTATCAGATGGTCCTTCATCTTGAATTTCAGCTGGTCCAGCATCCGATGTATAAGAGCTTTTAAAGAATACTTTAATTTTATTACTCGCTATTTTGGTTACCGGATTAACCCCTACATAAGTAGCATTAGAAGTTGAAAAATCTGGATTAATAGGTATTAAATCCGATGACGCTAAAAACGCATTACCCGAATTTGTTGCCATGGATAAAGCAAAATCTGCTGGAGTCAATACTCCTGATGCATTGTTTACAAAATTAACATCCTCGCTAAAAGTGACTTCTGCATATTTATTATCAGCACTAACAACTATGTTTGAAATGGTGGGAGGAGTAATGTCATGCGTCCAAGAATACACATTAGACACCACATTGGTATTTCCGCGTGCGTCTGCAAATGTATTAGCCCCCACTGATACGGTTATAGTACCCTCTACACCTGCGGGTGGAGTTAATGTAAATTCCCAATCTTGATAGGCAAAAATTGAAGTTTGTTCACTCGGCCACCATCTACCTATGTCAAAATAGTTTGTACCTCTTGCGTTGTAGAATTCTGTCTTTCTAAAATTACTGATATAACTTGTTGTATTAGTTACCGTTGTGCCGTTTACGGTTATGACAATATCATCTTTTCCAATTTTGGTATTATCCCCTTCTCCTTCTGTCAAAGAAACATATTCATGTGGAATATGTATTTTAAATCCTTTAGATCCATTAGAAGGATTATTCGTATTACTTACTCCTGAAATTACTGGAGTTGGTTTTCTTGCATCTATAAAAGTGATAAAATTGGGACCCTCTTTACCCGTTAAAAAGCCTAATCTATAAGAAAGACCTCCGTATAATTCGATGCTTTGTTGGTTAAAATCAACAATATTACCGGCATGGAACTGCCATCCGAGATCTTCGTTTCTATAGGTTGAAGTTGAAAAATCTTCGGCAAAATATAAGCGATAAATACCGTTTCCAATTTCAGCAATTTCATTAAAGCTGGCTGGAGCACTTCCATAATAGTTTTGTTCCAATTGGAAAGAACTAGGTAATAATTTTTTATCAGGGCTGGAAGGAGTATATATCCGGTTTGGTGTGGCTTGAATGTCCACATACCATTTACCTTTGGCAACATCCTTAGTCACAACCCTGTTTAGTAAGGTTACCGTAGTAGGGCTTAGATCTAATAATAATTTAAAGGTAGAAGTTCCGTCAGCAATATTTCCCCTTCGATCTTTAATGACTCCTAAAGGCAGATTAACATCAACATCATAAATGGTAGATGTTCCTGAAATAACTACATCAAAAGTATAAATGTATTTTTGGTCTACCGCTTTTTTAGCCAGTGTAAAATCCGAAATGAATTTGACATTGCTAACTGTTGCTGCACCCGTTCCTGTATTTATTACCGTATTAATAAAATTAGTAGGTGGAACAAGGGGCATTTCAGACACTTCTAATTTAAACTGGAAAGTTCTAGAATTATGTCTTTCTCCACTCTTGAAATTTACAGGCGTAAGTGTATAAACAGGCTTGGTTACATCAGAAACATAGCTATTTAATATTCCATTTGTAGCATAATCCACCATGGGTAATCCCACATAGTTTGCTCCAATTTTTACATCAACATTTGTATAATCAGAAGCACTTGCAGACCAATTCGTCGTATTTGTATTATAGCGCCTACCTCCATATATGAAAATATTATTCGCATTATCTTGAATAGCAAAACGTCCATTATCATAGAATGCAAATCCAGTGGCAGCGGACTCACTATTATCTCCGTAGAAATCATATGTAGGACTTGCAGATCCGCCAAATAATGATTGTCCACTTTGTTTGGACAATAACCAATGCTTATCTCTATCTGTACTTAATGATTGTGTTACATTTGCTAAATGATCCACAGGCATCGCAACTAAATCACTTCCTGCAAGGTATACTTGGCCTTTCTCAGTAATGAAAGCAATTTTATCACCTGCAGCTGCAATTTTTGTGATTTTATTATTCGATTCCTCCCCTAAATTACCAGACCCGCTATTATAGGTTGGCCCAGATGGTAAAGCAACGAAACTGGCTGTAACAGTCCCATTAGCCATTTCAATTCCCATGCTGAAAACGGTACCGTTATCTAATAGAGCAAAATCCCCATTCGTATTAGATACAATTTTTGAAATAGTTCTACCCGCGGGTAGACTGCTTATGTTCACTAAAAAATTCCCTAATCCCCCACCAGACCTTCCAAAATCTTTTCTCAAGTAAAGCGCATTACTACTTGTCAATAAAAACAATTTGTCTTTATCATTACCGCTAATTCTTGTTATTCCGCTTACACCTGTAACTTCTGTACTCGTATTATATCCTCCAGCGGTTCCCATTGTCCAAGCAGACTTAAAAAGCTTTCCTGATTGTGTAATCAGGTATAAATTCATTGCATAATTAGTTTGAGTGATGCTTTCATTCATTAAGCGACCACCAATAACTACTTCATTAGATCCCACACTCACTAAACGAGGTGTGTTTCCTTTCCATTGTGGATTCCATACATCATAACCACCTAAATCCAACTGATATAAATATGCCTTACCAGACTGCGTAATGAATAAAGCAGCATTAATATTAGGATAGAGCCTATCAGTCTTATAGGAGTATACTTGAATAACCGCATCATTAGCTGCCTCTCCTAGATAGGTAACCGTCGCATCTGAAGTGTGATAATCACCTTTGGGTAAGTAAATCCGTCCATGAATACTATTATCAGAAAGGGTATTATTCATAAATACCCTGCCTGAAGACTTTTCAATGACATACAAGTAGGGATTTAATCCATCACTTTCCGTTAGTTGAAATTGAGCAGTTTGACCTTGTGTTTTGACAACAGGCAAAATCAATGAGAATAATACTACACTTAAAGAGGCAAATCTTTGCAAACGAGATTTAATAGACATAAGGTCTTAATTCTTGGTAATTTTTCAGTTCAATTTCAAAACTACCCATTCCATTCCCCCTATCAGTACAAAAGACAAAAACTAAAAAACCATAAAAAACATCAAATAATGTATTTTTGATCCATTTAAGTACTATATTTGCCCAGCAACCACTTTTCGTTATAACATATTTCAGCTAAAAGTGGAGATAAAAAATGAGCAAATTCATAAAACATCTCGGCCGATTAGGCGCCCTATGGGCACTTTTCTTGATGAGTCAATTGACTGCTAGTGCGGACGATTTGTCTGGCTACCAGCTCATTTCAGTGAGCTCAGAACGCTTCCATTATAACTTTGAATATGTGGGGACGAACCTATATATAGGGAGTGACGCCGGGGTTTTGGCCTATAAAGATCCTTTACATATAAAAGTAGATAACTCGACTAAGAAGGGTTATATCTTTCTAGAGAATGGACAGTTAAAAAGTTCCATTTACTTAAACGGAAACCTGTTTACACCGCACTACAAGCCACTTTTACCGGATGGATTTAGGCACAATTCAATTATCGGGACTACTTTTAAAAACAATCTTTTGATTATTTCTAAAGGGCAGTTGTTCATCTACAAAAAGACGGTAAAACCGAAAGCAGATACACTGAGTATTCGAACCTTATCTAAAAACTTTATTGGATCCTACGGCGGATTATTTTCCAATGGCAAACGATTCACCTACCCCGAATACACTAATGGGTATATTCGGGAATATCCCGGGGAAACATTCATCTGTTATGATGGATTAATGCGCATCATGGGCACGGATACGCTGCGCTATGAGGCAAATAATGGGAACACTCAAGTAGCGAGCGTGGATTTAGGTAAAGTAAAAGATATCTTCAAAATAGATACAAGTCGCTACCTTCTTTTTTCTGATAAAGGGTTATGCATCAGTGATTTGAAAACAAAATTGCGTTGGATTCAAAAGAAAACATCTGGCCCTGAACCACGATTTATTAAGGCCTATTACCGCGACAATCTACCAGTTGTAATTTATTACATCGATAATAATAGAATACAAAAATTCAATTTGCTTAATGATGCTTACACCACATTATTACAAATTGATGCTAAACTAGGCAACATCGAGGATGTTTACATGAATTCCACTGCAAACATCTATTTTTTAACTGAAAACAAGTTGGTTAAGGCGATGTCTAATCTACAAGAGAATAAGTACTCTTATCAACATCTTGCAGAAAACTTACTGGGCAATCACCACATTATTCCATTAAACAATCTCCTACTGATTACCTCTAATGAAGGGTTGTCTAGCTATAATATAGATACTAGGGAATGGATTCCTCATTTAATTCGAGATGAATTCAATCACCGAGCCGTTTATATAACCCCTTCATTTTTCTTTTTAGGGACTATTCACGGCTATTACCAATTAACAAAAGCTCAAATAGAACAGCTGGTCATTCAGCGCCAAGAAGAGATCAAGCTAGAGGCCATACCTTCGTATGAGAACCATTCGCAGGAAATTATTTATGGCTTAACAGCACTCATTGTGCTTCTTTTAGGACTAAGCATATACCTCATTATACGCAAAAAATCTCCTGTTTCTGATAGTAAAGCCAAAGCCGCAGAGATCATCGCCTACATCGACGCAAACCTAAAAGATGTCACCATCGTAAACATTTGCTACGAATTCAAAATCAACCCACTCCAGCTAAATGATATTTTAGGTAACGACAAACCCGGCGAACTCATCCGCTCTAAGCGCCTTGACCTGGTCCGCAAAATGCGCCGCGAACGCCGCCGAGAAGAAGACATCGCCCAGGTGACTGGATTTTCCGTTTCCTATTTGAAGAAGATTAAAGCATAAAGATGTTTTAATCTCGAAAATCACCATTAATGGTGGTGAAATTTTATGAATTGGGCAATTAGCATGCATTCGGTCATTGTGAATATTCAATTATTCCTTTTTTATGTAATGATCAACTTCCTTTAACTTACAATAAGTATAAGGCATTTAGAAATACATAAACACAGATCCAAAACCAACTCTTGGCACATTCTTGGCACAAAACTAAAATCACAGGTATAACTCTCAACTAAAATCGTCGAAAAAACACTAAACCCTCTACTAGTCTTGAACCAAGAAAATCGATGAATAGACGAAATAGAGATGGATTATAAACGAAAAAAGTCACTATTTCTAGTGACTTTCGTGTTTGCTCCCTCTCCTGGGCTCGAACCAGGGACCCCATGATTAACAGTCATGTGCTCTAACCAACTGAGCTAAGAAGGAATTTTGTTCCTATTGGGACTGCAAAAATAGGGGGCTAAATCATTAAATGCAAGATAGCCCCCTGTTTTTTTTGAATTTATTTCTTGTCAGCGGCCTTTTCTGCTGCTTTCGGATCCTTTTTCTTCACTAAGTCTCCTTCTTTCAACTTCTTAGCTACTGTCGCGTATGGACCTGCGATGATCTCTTGACCGTCTTTCAAGCCAGATACAATTTCGATGTTTTCGAAATCTGAGATGCCTGTTTTCACTTGGATCATCTTCGCTTTGCCTTTTTCCATTACAAAAACGACTTCTTTGGTGTTTTCCTTGCGTTTTTTGGCCTCCAAAGCATCATTCGCATTCGTCGAATTCGTTCCATCCTCCTCTTTCTTCTCACCCTCTGCTACTGCACCTATTTCACGCGTTGTCACAGACGATAATGGAACCGTTAAGGTATTGTCCTTTCTGTTTGTCAAAATCTCCACAGACGCCGTCATTCCCGGCTTTAATGGATACGATAATTTACCCTTGATTAAGTCTGCATAAGAAGAACGCAAAACACGAATCTTTACTTCGAATTCCGTCACCGCATCATTTGAAACTGCAGAAGCCGTTCCACTTGAATTCGCTGAACTCGCGATCTCATAAACAACCCCTTTGAACTTACGCTCGCTAGAAGAGAAGGCATCTACATCAATTAACACCGTATCACCGATGCTCACACGTGTGATGTCATTTTCGTTTACATTCACGCGCACTTCCATTTTATTCAAGTTCGCGATACGCAACATTTCCGTACCCGCCATCTGCGAAGTACCTACCACACGCTCACCTAATTCAACGTTCAACTTCGAGATGATACCGCTTTGGGGAGCATAAATCGTCGTCTTCGTTAAGTTCGTTTTTGCTTCTTTCAAGGTCGCCTGAGACGATTTCACGTTGTAGTTAGCTGCATTCACGTTTGCTTTTGCCGCCTCTAAATCTTGTTTAGCTACCGTATAAGCCGATACGAATTGGTCAAAATCTGCATCAGAAATCACCTTGTCCTTGTGCAATTTCGCGTTACGATCGTAGTCGATTTTCGCTTTCGAAAGACGTGCTTCGCTTTGGGCTAACACCGCCTTGCTTTGCTCCATGTTTGCCTTCGTAGCATTCATTTGAGCTTCCGCACGTGCTAAAAGAGACACATAGTTATCTGGACGAATCTTCAATAATTCCTGTCCAGCTACTACTGAATCGCCTTCCGCCACGTTCAAGGAAACAATCTCCCCAGAAACGTCCGGTGATAATTTCACCTCTACCTCTGGCTGGATCTTTCCAGACGCTGAAACCTTTTCAATGATCGTCGAACGAGACGCCTTCGCGAATTCTACTTCCGTAGGCTCGACCTTGCCGATCCACTCCATTTTTTTGGCTAGAAATAATCCACCAAAAATTAATACCACCGCGCCTCCGATGATCATCCAAGTCCGCTTACTGTTGTTGTTTGTTGCCATAATTTTAGTCAATAGTCGCCAGTCGCCAGTCGCTAGCAGATTTTATCTATACTCTCTACTCTATAATCTCTAATCTAAAAGGTTAAGCTTTTCCCCTGATAAAAATCCAAAATCTTCGTTCTAAACACGAAGTCGTATTTCGATTGAATCAAGCTCAAGCGCGCTTTATCTAAATTCGTTTTTTGTAAGTTATAGCTCACGAAGTCAATGGTTCCAGCCCCAAAACGGCTCTCAGCCGCGCGGAAGGATTCTTCTAAAGCAGATACCTGTGAAAGGCCTGCCTCATATTTCATCGCTGCATTATTTAAGTTCACGTAAGCTTGCTCGATGTTTTGACGCAAGTTTTGGCGTGCTTTTGCTGCTTCAATGGAAGCGTTCTCGCGTTGTAAACCTGCTTGAGCAATTCTTGTTTTAGCTGCAAATCGCGTAAAAATAGGGATGTTTAAGCCTAAAGAAAGCACCTTGTTTTGGGTGTTATTTAGCTGATCAAAATAGCCCATCGTTAACGCATTTGACTGGTTAGCCGACATGCTCGCGCTAAAGGATAGGGTAGGTAGTGTTCCTGCTTTCGCAACCGAAATGCCTTTTAATGCACTCTGAACGCGTAAGTCAGCCGCCTTTACGAGGGGTTGAATCGCTAGGGCTTTGGCATATAAATCCTCTATTCCCGTATCATAGCCACTCGAACTAGGCGCAGGAACTTGAATGCGCTGTAATTCGATCGCCGTGATGCTCGAATCATTCAATAATTGAAGTAAAGTCAGTTTATTTAGGTCCAAAGAGCTCTGGAAATTCACCACATTCGACTCTTCACTCGCTAATTGCGCCTTCAAATCCAATAGGTTGGATGGGGCTAAAGAGCCCGCATTAACTAATTTTTCGGTGCGGGTAATCTGTAATTTCGTGATCTCTGTTTGCGTCTTTGCGATGCTTAATTGATCTTCTGAATTCAGAATCGCTAAATACGAAAGCACGACTTGCAGGGAAATGTTTTCCTTGATGGACGCTAAATCTTCTTGCGATGCCTTTAGATTATAATCGTTCTGGAGAACCGTGTTACGGATTTGGCCTCCATTAAAAAGAAGCATTCCCGCGTTTAAACCTAAGTTATTGTAATTGATATTTCGCGAATCGTAACCGTTCGTGAAGGGGTTAATACTACGGCCAAAACTCGCCGACTGATTAATATTCGCACTTAAATTAGGCAGCGCATTGTTCTTAGACTGCTGAAATTGCAATTGTGCATTGCGCAAACTCACCTCGTACGACTTCACGTTTAGGTTATGTTGCAACGCGATTTCCACCGCCTTCGTAAGCGATAACTGCACCGTATTTGCGTTTGCCTGAATCGCCGAAGCGCTCTGAGCATTCACCTGCATTCCGCTAACGAAAAGGAGGGAGGTAAGACTAACTATTTTTAAGTACATAGGTCGACAATAAAATAATGTATGCAAAGGTAAACATTCCCCGGAAAGCCCCTCCTGATTTTAGGATAAACGGCAAGGGTTCAGGATAAAATCGCAGTTTAGGGTATTACTTGAAATTTTTCTTTGGCCACTTTTCGGGAGAACGCATTAAAATGCCACCACTCATATTCGATGGGCATAAAACCGGCCTGGGTCATCGCTTTGCGTAGGATGAGGCGATTTGCCAAAGCCTTAGCCGACAATTTCCCCGCTTTTAACAGCCTCGCTTCCTCTTTCGGATAGGCCATTTCACCAAAAAAATCGTATTTCGTCCCCATCTCTAGCGGCTTTCCCTTCTCATCCGCCACTGTTAAATCGATCGCACTTCCATAATTATGAATCGAATGCTCTTTCGGATCCGCCACATACGTACGACGCTTTTCAGGCGTATACTGGGTCAATGTATTCCAAAGTTCCCACTGCTTCGAAAGCGGCCTCGCCGCATCATAAATCAACAAATGATAACCAGGATGTGCTTTTTCCAAATTCTCCTGCGCCTTCTTCAACATCGCCACCGTCTCTTTTTGCAAATACGCGTGCGTCAAACAACCGTACACGTCCTTGCCCATAAAATTATCAGTAGTCGCATATTTTAATTCGACTAACACACCCGGAACCTGCGCGGTAACTTCTTGAAGACCCTGCTTTTGCATCGAAAGCTCGGCAGCGCAAGTCGATTTTTGTGCTTTTAAGGATAGGCTAAGTAGTAGGATAATTCCTGCTTTAGCGAAATGTCTCTTCATTTTGACGGAATTTTCCCTAAATTTAATCGTTTTTTACCTCTGTCAACCTATGGCTTTAAATTGGATTTGGTTTTTGTTCTTCGGTGTCGCATTCGTCGTCGCCCTCATTCAATTCATTTTCTTCGGCAACGCCGACATCTTTAAAGTCCTAGTCGATGGCATGTTTGACTCCGCTGAAGTCGCGGTCATGAAAGTCGCACTTCCGCTAACCGGGGTGATGGCCTTCTTCATGGGCATCTTACAAGTAGGGGAGAAGGCTGGCGCAATCCACTTTTTAGCCCGCAAAATTCAACCCTTCTTCTCGCGCCTTTTTCCAGAAGTACCCAAAGACCACCCCGTTCATGGCCAAATGATTATGAACTTCTCCGCGAACCTGTTAGGTCTAGACAACGCGGCGACACCTTTTGGTCTAAAAGCGATGCAAGGTTTGCAGGACATCAATCCAGAAAAAGAAACCGCCTCAAACGCCCAAATCATGTTCCTCGTGCTCCACAGTGCAGGTCCCGTTTTAATCCCTCTTTCCATCATGGCACAGCGTGCCATTTATGGCGCCCAAGATGCCTCTGACGTCTTTATTCCCTGCCTAATGGCCACCTATGCGGCTACCATAACGGGTTTAATCTTCGTCTCCATCAAGCAAAAAATACGTCTTTTCGACCCTGTTCTTTTTGGCTGGCTTTTCAGCATCACCGCCATTTTAGCGGGTATCTTATGGTACTTCAGCAGCCTCCCAAAAGAGCAAATCGATATCCAGTCCAAACTCTTCAGCAACGGCATCCTTTTCGCCCTCATTTTCTCCTTCATCGCCGCGGCCTTTTATAAGAAAGTAGATATTTTCGGAACCTTCGTCGAAGGCGCCAAAGGAGGCTTCGAAACCTCCGTCCGCATCATTCCCTACCTCGTAGGAATGCTCGTTGCCATTTCTTGCCTTCGTAATTCCGGTGTTTTAGATTTCATCGTAGACGGCATGAAATTCGCCGTTAACAGCTTCGGCATAGACAACCGATTCACAGACGCGATGCCTACCGCCCTTTTACACCCAGTCTCGGGTAGCGGTTCCCGCGCCATGATGATCGACACGATGAAAACCTTCGGTCCAGACTCCTTCGCTGGCCGCTTATCTTGCGTCTTCCAAGGCTCCGCAGAAACCGTCCTTTTCGTCATCGCCCTTTACTACGGCTCCGTTCAGGTACGCAATATTCGCTACACGCTGTGGGCGGGCTTGGCGGCTGACTTGGTGGGGATCCTTACAGCGGTGGGGGTGAGCTATTTGTTTTTTGGATAGTAAGAGAGTAGAGATTAGAGAGTAAAGAGTATAGATGGGTTTTCTCTCTCTTATCTTTACTCTCTAATCTCTACTCTCTCTAATCTAAAAACTATACTCTATTTAAAGTCTTCAAGGTTGACATTAGCATTCGCATTAATTCATCTAAATCGGCTAGGGCCGAGAATCCCTCTTCTTTTGAAATAAATCCAGTACTAACCAATAAGCGAATCCAATATCTAGATTCGCGTGCTTCTTTGTAAGAAATAGAAATTTTGTACTTAAAGTCATTACGAGAAAAGCCGCCAATTGCCTCTTCAATATTTGCTCCTATGGAAGTTGCGGACTTTAATAATTGTCGACTAAGCACAAATTCTTTATCCTCAACCATTAGTTTGCGACAAAGAGTAACCATTTTAACAGAAAAATCGTATGATTTTGTTTGTGCGGGGCTTATAGTCATCGGTTAATATTTGATGACAATATTATTCAGGAAGCGCCTGAAAGCCTATCAAGAAATTGGTAATTTAGATGATAAAGTGAGCCAATCTATAATCTCTACTCTTTTATCTCCTCTCTCTAATCTCTTATCTCTACTCTCCTGCGTCCCGCAGGGCCGCAACAAGCTCAAACCCAAGGCTCTCAATCTTAAGCCTCACCTCGTGCTTATTCTTCAGCCCGACGATCTTGGCGGTTTGGCCGGTTAGTGGGCCAGATTCGATGGTGATGTAGTCGCCCACTTTTGCGGTGGTGCCGATGGTTTCGACTTCGAGGTGGTCGGATAAGAATTGTTTGATGGCCAGGATTTCGTCATCTTGGATGACAGCGGGTTTGTGGAGCCAGTAGACGAAGTTAACGACTCCGAAGGTTCGGCGGACTAGGCCACTTTGCTTTTCAAGGTCGATGTTAACGAAAACGTAGGAGCGGAAGAGAACTTCTTCAACCCATTTTTTGCGGTCAGACCATTGCTTCTTGCGCTTCGTAGTAGGGCAGTAGGCTTCGATGCCTAGCTCCTGAAGGCGCAAGGAGACTTTCTTCTCCATTCTGGATTTCGTGTAAATCGCGTACCAAGCCATGCTTATAATCGGGCGTCAGCCAAGTCTTTGGATAAGATGGATTTGATGTCGAAGATGACCCCGTTTTCGGCGCGCAAGGATGCGAAGGGGAGGTCTAGAAATTCGTTGTGGGCTACGGTCAAAACAATCGCCTGGTATTGATCAGCTAGTTTTGTGACTAAGTCGATGCCGTGTTCGTGTTTCACTTCGGCGGCGTTTGCCCAAGGGTCATAGACGTCTACGTCCATCCCAAAATCAACGAGCTCTTTATAGATATCAACAACGCGAGAGTTGCGGATGTCGGGACAGTTTTCTTTGAAGGTGATGCCGAGCATGAGGGTTTTGGCGCCGCCTATTTTTTGGCCTTTATTAATCAACAATTTGACTAATTTATTGGCGACGAAAATACCCATGTTATCATTCACGCGGCGACCAGAAAGGATCACCTGTGGGTAATAGCCTAAGCTTTCGGACTTGTGCAATAAGTAATAGGGGTCCACGCCGATGCAATGGCCGCCCACTAAGCCGGGTTTGAAATTCAGGAAGTTCCACTTCGTTCCGGCCGCTTCTAATACTTCCGTCGTGTCGATGCCCATGCGATCGAAGATCAAGGCTAGCTCGTTTACGAAGGAGATATTGACGTCGCGTTGGGCATTTTCGATGGCTTTGCTGGCTTCCGCCACTTTCATCGAAGGCGCTTTGTGCGTACCGGCGGTGATGATGGAGCGGTATAATTGGTCGACTTTTTCGGCGATTTCGGGTGTGGAGCCGGAGGTAACTTTCTTGATTTTGGTCAAGGTGTTTACCTTGTCACCTGGATTAATGCGTTCTGGCGAGTAGCCACAGAAGAAGTCTTCGTTGAATTTTAGTCCAGAGAATTTCTCCAAAACAGGAACACAATCCTCCTCCGTACAACCCGGATAAACCGTCGATTCGTAAATGACTAAATCACCTTTTTTCAAGGCTTTTCCGATCATTTCAGAAGCCTTTAAAAGCGGGCTTAAGTCCGGCTTTTTGAAGTGATCGATGGGAGTGGGGACTGTTACAATAAAAGTATTGCAGGCCGCTAAATCAGCCGCATTCGATGAAAAGCTCAAAGAAACCGATGCTTTTAATTGCTCCGGCTTTACTTCGTGCGTGCGATCAAAACCGGTGTTTAATTCAGCTATGCGACTCGTGTCGATGTCAAAGCCGAGCGTAGGAATTTTCTTGCCAAACTCCACCGCCAGCGGAAAACCCACATATCCTAAGCCTATAATGGCGATCCGTGTACTCATCTTATTTCGTCGAGAATAATTTTACGTCCGCCTGAACCATGTCTTTTACTAGCGCGGCTAAATCGTATTTAAGGGTCCAGCCTAGTTTTTCTTTGGCCTTCGTAGGATCACCTATTAATAATTCTACCTCCGTCGGGCGGAAATAGCGCGGGTCGATGGCGATGACTTCTTGTCCCACCGGCACTTGGTAGGCTGGATTCGAGCAAGAAACCACGGTTCCTTTTTCGTTCACACCTTCGCCTGAGAACGCCACTTCGATACCTAATTCAGCAAACGACATGCGGATAAATTCGCGCACCGTCGTCGTGATTCCGGTCGCGATCACATAATCTTCCGGCGTATCTTGTTGCAAAATCAACCACATCGCCTCGATATAATCTTTCGCGTGGCCCCAGTCGCGTTTCGCGTCCAGGTTACCTAAATGGATCTTTTTCTCTTGCCCTAAAGCAATCTGAGCTACACCACGAGTGATTTTACGTGTCACGAAAGTCTCGCCGCGAAGCGGGGATTCGTGGTTAAATAAAATACCGTTTACTGCAAACATCCCGTAGGCTTCGCGGTAATTCACAGTGATCCAGTAGCCATATAATTTAGCAACTGCGTAAGGTGAGCGGGGATAAAAAGGAGTCGTTTCTGATTGCGGAACTTCCTGTACGAGGCCGTAAAGTTCCGAAGTGGACGCTTGATACACTTTGGTCTTTTTCACCAAACCTAGCAAACGAATGGCCTCTAAAATACGCAAGGTTCCGATGCCGTCTACCTGCGCGGTATATTCTGGTTCGTCGAAAGAAACTTTCACGTGGGACATGGCCCCAAGGTTGTAAATTTCGTCCGGTTGTACTTCTTGAATGATGCGAATGATGTTCGTAGAATCACTTAAATCGCCATAGTGCAAGATAAAAGAGGCGGAATCCACGTGCGGATCTTGGTACAAATGATCAATGCGATCCGTGTTAATCAAAGAGCTTCTGCGCTTGATTCCGTGTACGATGTATCCTTTATTTAAAAGAAATTCCGCTAAATAAGCGCCATCTTGTCCTGTTACGCCCGTAATGAGAGCTACCTTTTTTCCTGTCGACATACGATTCATTAAGAAGTCAAAATTACGCAAAAAACGGGCCTAACGCAATTTATTCATACAAGGCTAAAATGGCCTTCTCGTGTTTCGCGTAAATTGCCTTGCGTTTTAATTTCAACGTAGGGGTGATTTCTCCATCCGCTACCGTGAATAAGCGTGGCAATAGAACGAATTTTTTCACCTGTTCGTATTTCGCAACAGAACCCATCGTATCTAAAACTTCTTCTTCTATTTTAGCGATGATCTCCTTGTTCGTAATCAGTGACTCAGGACCTTTGGCCTTAATTCCTTGTTGATCTGCCCAAACTTGCAAGGCATTAAACTCGGGGATAATCAGCGCCGATGGGAATTTTTGGCCTTCACCTACGACCATACATTGCTCAATAAAGGCCGATTCTTTTAACTTGTTTTCCACTAATTGCGGTGCGACGTATTTACCACCTGAAGTTTTGAAGATCTCTTTCTTGCGATCCGTAATCTTCAAATACTTGCCGTCTACCATCATCCCGATGTCACCGGTGTGGAACCAACCGTCCTTATCAATCGCCTCAGCCGTAGCCTCCGGATTTTTATAATAACCCACCATCACTGAATCTCCCTTCACACAAATTTCTCCGTCCTCCGCAATCTTCAATTCAATCGAATCAACTAGCGATCCCACGCAACCTACTTTGAAATCAACTGGCTTCACACGTGAAACCGAAATCACCGGAGAGGTTTCCGTTAAGCCATAGCCTTCCGAAACCGGAATGCCGGCCGCCCAGAAAACACGAGAAAGACGAGGTTGTAAAGCAGCAGAACCAGAAGCGATCAAACGAACATTTCCGCCTAAGGCTTCTTTCCATTTACTGAAAATCACTTTGCGGTAGAAGCCTAATTTTAAAGAATCGATTAAGCCCAGCTTCTCCATCGGATCGTATTTCAAACCAAAATCCAATGCCCCAAAGAAAAGAGCACGCTTGATGCCGGTAAGTTCATTTCCTTTGGCCAAAATCTTATCATATACTTTCTCCAATAAACGTGGCACCGTCGCAAACATCGCCGGCTTCACCTCTCTAATATTGTCCGCGATTGTCTCCATGCTCTCCGCATAATAGACCGAAACGCCGTAGTACATGTACATATAAATGTCCGTGCGCTCATATATGTGGCACAACGGCAAGAAACTCAAAGCGCGATCTGAGGGCAACAAATCAAAGAAATTCCCACGCACTAAGGATTTCACATTACTCACGATATTGTGGTGCGTTAACATCACGCCCTTCGGACGACCCGTCGTTCCCGAAGTATAAATCAAAGTCAGTAAATCACTCGGCTGCACCGCATCCATCAAAGGCTTCAATTTAGCTGGATCTTTTCCTTCCCCTAAATCCTTCACCGCTGTCCAACGTTCCACATCCGCCACCGGATCAAAGGTATAAATGCCCTTAATCTTCTTATTATCTTTCGATGCTGCCTTCACTTTCAAGTACAGTTCTTCATTTTCACAGAAGACAAACTTCACTTCAGCATCTTTAAAAATATAGTCGTAATCCTCAATCGTAATTGTAGGATACATGGGAACAGTCACACCACCGATCATTTGAACGGCAAAATCAACAAAGTTCCAAGCGGGACGATTCCCTGAAATGATGGCTACTTTTTCACCTGGCTTAATTTTAAGCTCTAATAATCCCAAAGCCAATGTTTGAATGGTCTCCAAAGTTTCGTCTACCGAATACTTCTTCCATTCGCCATCTCTCTTTAGATTAAATAGGTCTTCTTTCTTGAAGCTGGCATAAGCTTGTAATAAATCAAATACGCGTGTGAATTGTTGATGAACCATAAAAGGAAAGATTTTGAGAAAGCAATTTAGCCAAATAGTATTAAATAAAGTTCTTTTTGCATCTAAATTACTTATCCACAAGTTATCCACATAGAATAAGGTGTTTTGATATTTAATTACCTGCTTTACTAAATTAATAGGTATGAAATATCAAAAAAGCATCAAAATCCTTTTTTCAGCCTAAAAACTTATCCACACACATAAATTAAAAAAAGAAAAGAATTTTAAAATCTCTTTTTTGTTTCTTCTTGTTGTTCTCTGTGGATAAGTGGATAAGTCAATATCGTGTTTGTAAGTACTTGATATGACTATGTTTTGGGAAATCAAAAGCCAATATGCCACTGTGGATAAGTGTCTAACAACTTGTGGATAACCTCGGACTTATCCACATAGGTGAGGTGAGCTCAAAAGTTATACACAGTTATGCACACAAATTGTGGATAGAATGTGGATAAAAAGGGCACTTATCCACAGTGCTAAGGGGTGTTTATCCACAAGTCACTTAATTGGAAATTCGCCTTTAATTTGATCTTATTTTCAAAGTAATAGATCGCTTCTGGCTTTTTCTTAGTCTTGAAATCGCCTATATCCCATTGGCCATTCTCATTTTCATCCACGATTACCCGCAGTGTATAGATGCCGGGTTCCACGTTTTGGAAAGAACAGGTTCCATTAGACTTAAGCTCGTAGGCCTTTTCTAACTTTTCTCCTTTTAATAATTGGTAGATATAATGCCCAGGTTTGCGAATACCCCCTTCGATTATACCCGTTTCCTCTGGATCCAATCGCTTGATGAGCTGTTTGTATTCATTCGTAGAATCTGCCTCAGGGCCCACGAAAGCGATTTTATCTAACGCTAGTGTGAATTTCTCCCGCTTCGGTAAGAAGGCGCTTTTAATAGTTAGGATGTTCTGGAACTTATTCCAGCTAAACGCCTCGTCCGGGAAGGTTAAATCATCCTCGTTTTCCGTTAAAATATGGACTTTCTTAGACACCCATTGTAAGACGGGTTTAGGGAAAATAATCAAGATGGAATCAGTCGGAACGATGAGAGAACCCGCTTTTGGGAAGATATCGAAGCCTAAAGGAACGTTTGTGGCCTTTTCCTTCTTAGCCAATTCTCTGAATTTAGCTTTTAGTTTAAAATCGATGCTTCGGCCCACGGAATCTTCAAGTGCTGCATCAATACCTAAGGTATCCGCTTTATTTAAACCACCTACGTAAATCCGTAGGTTGCGGTCATTTTCAATTTGATAAAGCGGCTTTTCCTCAGACGAAAAGCGTAGGTTAGCCGCTTTTATACCCCGCGAAAACTCATATAAAACCGTTTTAGCGGTCGTCGTCGTTTTCATTAATTTCAAGGGATCCTGGTTTTGCAGGGCGATTTTGAAATCCCGGGTTTCATTTTTCTGTAGGTCGATGAAAGCCTCGGGGATAAAGTCTACCGATTCTTTAGCTGAATTATACAGCAAGTTATTATTCGCGTCGTCGAAGGCCGCCATGTAGTATTTTCCGGCGGCCAAGTTCTCCAAAGTATAGGTTCCCGACGTATCAGTTCTCACGAAATAATAAGGTTTCGCCTTATCGATACGCAAGCTGTCATTGTAAGGATATAAGCCTACCGTGATATTATCGGCCTTTTTGTTCGTCAGCAGGTGTTTTACTTTCCCTTGAATTTTCAAGGAATCGATGGTGTTCGAGGTACTGAAAACCAGTTTGATATTTCTCCCCTTATTTCTCTCTGCGACATCCTCCACCGCATTTCTGAAGTTAAAGGTATAGGTCGTATTTTCTTTTAATGCGCTGTCTAATACCAAAGTTAGCCCCGTAGGACGAATGCGCGTTTCGTAGTTTCCAATCGAAGGCGTGATTAACAACTCTTGGTTCAAGCCTTTGATGGTCACGTATTCGTTGAAGGTTAATTCAATCTTTTTGCCTTTGAAATTCTTGCTCTTATTTAACGGAATCGAGTTGATAACCACTGGTGCTAATGTATCTTTTTTCCCACCCGGAGGTGCGGCCATTTGGGCGCAGCTCTGTAAGAAAACCAAGCTGATTCCTAGGCCTAGGAATATAATTAAAAGGCTGAATTTCAGGTAATTACGCATGTTCAAATGTATATAGATTACTTGAATAATTCGGCTTGCCCAGCATCGCTCGTAGGTTAGAAATGAATCCAATTAAAAACGAATGAAGCAGGCGTTTATTACCTGTTTTGTATTCGTTGCTTAACAACGAAATGTAAAAGCTATCGAAAATAAGCCCGCGGCTCTTCTGTAATTTAAAACCATACTTTGCCGCTAGCGCTGTGATTGTAGCTGGCGTGAAATGGTAGATGTGTCGTGGAACATCGTAGGCAGCCCAGTATTCTTCGAAATAATCGGCATCGAAACTCGCCGGGTTAGGCAGGGCTAACAATAATTTCCCGCCTTTATTCAGTCGGCTTTGGAAGAAGTTAAAATACTCATCTAGTTCGTAGACGTGTTCCAAAACGTGCCACAAGGTGATCACTTGAAATTGTTTTTCCGGAGCGATTTCTGCTAAAGATGGCGAGATGCTAAGCCCCGTTAATTTAGCCGCTCTAGCCGCCGTTTCTGGGTCTAATTCCAAGCCATTGATATTCCAACCTTTTTCTTTTGCGGCAGCTAGAAAATGCCCGTTACCGCAACCGATATCTAGTAATTCTTTATTGGCTTTTTTGTCCGGCGCAATCCAATTCAATTTTGATTGAAGTGTGAACTTGCGAACCGCATGGTAAAGCTTATTAACAATTCCCTCATTCGTATCACTATGGGAAATGTAAGCACTCGCATGGTAATAAGGTCCAGCTTCGTTCGCTGCAGGTCTTGGGTTTGTGTAGATCAAAGAACAAGCATCACAGCTAACGATGTGGAATTGCTCGTTCGATACAGTATAATCTTTTGCCTTAAATTTTAAGGTCGAATTAGGTGATCCGCAAACGGGGCAGTTTTGTATATTTTCCATTAGCGTCCCATGAATAAAAGTAAGATAGAAATGTCAGAAGCCGACACTCCGGAAATGCGACTTGCCTGACCGATGGTCTGAGGTAAAATCGATTTCAATTTTATGCGTGATTCTGTCGACAGCGTTTTGATTTTATCGTAATCGAAATTCGCCGGAATGGATAAGTCTTCCATCGAGCGCATTTTGTCCACCATCAATCTTTCCTTTTCGATATAGCTTTCGTATTTCACTAAAATCTCCACCTGCTCGCGCACCTCTTGAGAATAGTTTCTCACGATAGGCTCGATGCTAGGGTGTGTTGCAATTCGATCAAAAGACAAATCGGATCTTCTCAGCAAATTCACGATAGGCGCACCCTCTTTCAACGAAGCGCTTCCCTCCTGCTCTAACCAATCGTTCACTTCTGTTGGTTTCACTTTCGTGTTTTTGATTTCTTCTGTCAAAGCCGCGACTTGCGCCTTCTTCTCTTGAAATCTATTCCAACGTTTTTCCGTCGCTAATCCTAATTGATATCCTTTTGCGGTTAAGCGTTCATCCGCATTGTCTTGTCTAAGCAAAGTTCTGAACTCGGCACGCGACGTGAACATGCGATATGGTTCGTCTGTTCCCTTGTTGATTAAATCGTCGATCAACACGCCGATGTAAGCGTCCGAACGTGACAAGGTAAACGGATCTAATTCGTGTGTTTTTTGGTGGGCATTAATGCCGGCGATTAAGCCTTGGCATGCCGCCTCTTCGTAGCCCGTGGTCCCGTTGATTTGGCCGGCGAAGAATAGTCCGCTTACTCGCTTTGTTTCCAACGTCGATGTTAATTGGGTAGGCGGGAAATAATCGTATTCGATGGCATAACCCGGGCGGAACATCTTTGCTTTTTCAAATCCAGGGATTAAGCGAATCGCCTCAAATTGGATGTCCTCTGGTAACGATGTCGAAAATCCATTGACATAAATTTCCACCGTGCTCCATCCTTCCGGTTCTACGAAAATTTGGTGTGAATCTTTATCTGCAAAGCGGTTGATTTTATCTTCTACGGAGGGACAATAGCGTGGGCCTAAACCCTTGATTCTTCCGGCGAACATAGGTGAACGATCGAAACCTTTTCTCAAGACTTCGTGCACCTTTGTGTTTGTGTGTGTAATCCAGCAAGAGCGCTGTTCTGTTAATGGCGTTTCAGTTAAGTATGAAAAAGAGCTTGGGTTTTCATCCCCCTTTTGTTCTTCCATCGCAGCGAAGTCTAAGCTTCTTCCGTCGACACGCGGCGGAGTTCCCGTCTTCATTCTACCGGATTCGAAACCCAGTTGAATTAACTGTTCTGTTAAGCCGATGGCCATCGGTTCAGCCATGCGGCCTCCCCCAAAATTCTTCTCTCCTATGTGGATCAATCCATTTAAGAAAGTACCATTTGTAAGCACCACTGCTCTCGCTGTAAAAGTCATACCCATACGAGTAATCACCCCCTTTACTTCGCCTTTTTCAACGATTAATTGTTGAACAGAATCTTGCCAAAAATCTACATTCAAATTTCCTTCCAGCGCGTTTCTCCATTCCTCTGCAAAACGCATACGATCCGATTGACAACGTGGTGACCACATTGCCGGACCTTTTGATCGGTTTAGCATTCTGAATTGAATCATGGTCTTGTCTGAAATGATTCCAGACATTCCACCTAATGCGTCAATCTCTCGTACGATTTGACCTTTAGCCACGCCACCCATCGCTGGGTTGCAGGACATTTGGGCAATCGTCTGCATATTCATGGTTACTAACAAAACACGTGATCCCATTTGTGCTGCCGCATAAGCTGCTTCACATCCGGCGTGTCCCGCTCCCACCACAATTACATCGTATGAATTTAGCATATCATTTCATGTTTCACGTGAAACATTTAGTACTGTTTAATGTAAAAATCTTCCTTCTCGGTCATCAACGCTTTATCCTCTTTCTTCTTGTCTTTGTAACCGAGCAGGTGCAATAATCCGTGCACCATAACACGTTCTAACTCCGTTTCCGAAGTCCCCAATTTGTTACCATTCTCTCTCACTCTTTCAATGGAGATAAAGATGTCGCCTTCGATTTTTTTCGGATCTTCTGAATTGTCAAACGTAACAATATCGGTCAGCGTATCGTGATTCAAGTACTCTTGATTAATCTGTAATAAGTACTCGTCTGAACAAAAAACGTAAGTCAATTCTAGGATCTTTTTCCCTTCCTGTTTCGCCACCTCGTTTAACCAGGCTTTGTGTTTTAACTTCTCTTTTAAGGAGAATGTTATGTCTTCAGTACAAAAATGAATCATGTGCGCGCTATTAAAGCGCGAATTTACGAAAAAGCATCCTCGAAATGCTCTATTTTGAAGGCTTGTGGATAAAAATTCACCGAAATGCTGTCAAAACGAATCTCTTGGCGCCATTTATGTTGGTATTGGTAAGCACAAGCAGCTCTACTTAAAAGCCGTATTTTATTTTTTGTGATTTTTTGCTCTGGATGTCCGTGTGTATTTCTCCGAAGGGATTTCACCTCAATAAAGATGAGAAGATCCCCTTTCTTTGCAACGATGTCTACTTCTGCCCTTTTGTAGCGGTAGTTTCTCGCCTCGATGGTGTAGGCGTTTTTTAGCAAATAGTCTACACTTAATTGCTCGCCTAATTTTCCTTGTGTCAAATGTTTTGCCATTCTTGTATCTTTGTTTTTTACTAAAGGTAGCGGCGTGTTTCTGCGGATGCTATCAGGTAATTGATAAAGAATGAATCAGAATAAAGAAGTCCAATTTGTTGATTTAAATCTGGTAGAATACAAGCAGGCTTGGGATCTACAGGAGACTTTATTAAATCGCATAGCGACAGTAAAATTAGCGAACCGCGGGCTTTCTGATGACAGCAAAGAGATCACTGAAAACTTCCTTTTATTCTGCCAGCACCCACATGTGTATACCCTAGGTAAGAGTGGTGACGAGTCGCATTTGTTATTACAAGAGTCGTTTTTGTCTACCATAGGTGCGACCTATTTTAAGACAAATCGCGGCGGAGATATTACCTACCATGGGCCCGGGCAATTAGTGGGCTACCCTATTTTGGACTTAGAGAATTTCTATACGGATATTCACTTGTATCTACGGATGCTGGAGGAAGCGATTATTAAGACCTGCGAGGGTTATGGTTTGGTTGCGGGGCGTATTGAAGGTTTGACCGGCGTGTGGATTAATCCAACACAAGAGGATGCTCGAAAGATTTGTGCGATGGGCGTTAAAGCTTCACGCTGGATTAGCATGCACGGGTTTGCGTTGAACGTAAATACCGACCTAAGTTATTTCTCGCACATCGTTCCTTGTGGAATTGCGACACGAGGTGTAACGTCATTACAGCAGGAATTAGGCCAGGAAATGGATTTTCGGTCGGTTTCAGACGTGGTTAAAGGCCATTTAGTTGATTTGTTTAAAATGGAATTAGTAGATGTTTCACGTGAAACATTAAATGCATAATAATTTTAGTTCCACGTGGAACGTATGTAGATGGATACATTAAAGAACTTCAAGAATACCCTCTTCATAGACATCGAAACTTCGTCTGGAGTATCCGATTTTTCCCTTCTTTCGGATAAGATGAAAGAATTTTGGCTAAAAAAGGCGAAGAATCTGGTAAATCCAGCTAATATCAGCCTAGAAGAGATGTATTTCGAAAAGGCCCCTTTGTATGCGGAATTTGGGAAGATTATTGTGGTGGGAATGGGATTTTTGTTCGTGAATAAGCAGGGTGAGATGGCTTTAAAAGTGAAGACCATCGCGCATGCAGACGAAAAAACGCTTCTCACGGAGTTCATTTCCTTTGTAAATAAGACGTATAAGTCGAGAGAATTGACCCTCGTGGCACACAATGGGAAGGAATTTGACTTCCCTTATTTGTGCAGACGGATGTTAATTAATGGGCTAGAGATTCCGAAATCTTTGCAATTGCAGGGGAAGAAACCATGGGAAATTATCCACCAGGATACGATGGAGATGTGGAAGTTTGGGGATAGAAGATCCTATACTTCGTTGGAATTGTTAGCGGAATTGATGGGTATTTCAGGGGCCAAAGCCGACCTTTCTGGTGACCAGGTAAACCGTGTTTTTTACAAAGAAAATGGATTAGCTAGGATCAATGAGTATTGCCTAGAAGATGTGATTGTAGTGGCGCAACTCTACCTTCGTTTTCACTTTTTAGATCTAGTTGCGCCAGAAAATATTGTCAAATTATAGAGGCTTCGCCGGGTTTCCGAATACGCGTTTGCTCGCAGCCACATTCTCAATAACTACACTGCCCGCTCCTACCGTTGCGCTCTTACCTACCTTCACACTTCCTACGATAGTCGAGTGAATTCCCACGTAGGCATTGTTCTCAATAATCGCTTCTTTACCTACAACTGAACCTGCGCCGATAGACGCGAAATCATTGATTTGTGCACCCGTTTCGATGATGGTTCCAGAGCCAATAATCACGTGATCCCCTAGTTTTGTTTCAGGTAAAATCTGTGCACCGCTACCGATGAATACACCGTAGGAAAGGCTCTTCACATCGGCGATATTAGCTGATGGATGGATCGCATTTACGGGTTTCACTTCGCGTTCCTCTAAGATCAATTCGATCATTTTCTTCCGCTCAATTGGATTTTCTAGGGCTACAAAAACGCCGCAGTTTTTGCCAATTAATTTGAAATAAGACTCATCGTCCGCTGCTCCTAAGACGGGAATTTCACCGATGCTGGTGTCCTTTTTCTTTGGATCATCATCTAAGAATCCATAGACTACGACGTCATTTTTCTCAAAGATGTGTGCTACTTCTAGGCCAAAAGGATTAACTCCAATAATTATTACAGGTAAGGATGTCATTTAGGATTGTATTTTATGCGTGTAATCGGATAATTTGAAACTTGGTTTTCCGTCTTTTAACAGGACTAATTCGGTGTAATTATCGCCTAAGGCAATGTTCGAATCAGGGGACAAATGTAAGTCTTTCCCGTCGATTTCTGTTAATCCATAGAAAGGAGACATGTCGCCGATGTTTTCTATCACCCAGGAGTAGTGGATATTTCCGTCGGTCATCGGCGTTTCAACTAGGTTGAATAAGACGTCCGCACGGACACTTGAGCTCAATGGTGCGTCGGTTATTTTGATGTCAACGATGGCTCTCTCGTTCGTAGGAAGTGCCTCGTAGTTTGCAATCGATTCTGATGTATAGCTTCCGTCTGCGATGGCGCAAAAGGCATCGATTAAAAGACAGGCATTTAATTTACGTAAGACATGTTTTTCTAAGTCCCATCCTGCTCCACCAGATTCTAATAAAACAAGCCCGTATCCGCGAGACGAGAAGGTATCGCCAAAAGCGCGGGACTCATATTCGTCCGTCCATTTTGCTATTTTTCCGGGTATAATAGGCCGGATTTGTGAAAGCATGCGGTTGCAGATTTGGCCGGCGCGCAGACGTGATGGGGTCCAGGTTCCCTCATCATCACCTGTGGTTGCTAGGAAGGCGATGTGGGTTTGCTCTGGGCTATTTCCTACGGAATATAAACGGTTTTGGTCGTGTAGATTAAAGGCGAAAGAAGGTTTGATTTCGTCTGCCCAGGAGGATAAAATCTGTGCCTCGACTGAGTTTTGTTTCGTTGCATCACGGTTCATATCGATGCCTAGAGCCGTTTCGCGTTGCCATCTTTCTGCACCATCAGCATTTAAACGAGGAATGATGCGCAAAGTGATTTTCTGATGCAATTTTTGCTTAATCTCCGTACTCGGTTCGCCCGAAGTGGATAATAAACGAAAAATATCAGCTAAAGCGAGTGTGGCTGTGGCCTCGTCGCCGTGCATTTGGGACCAAGCGATGACTTGTATAGGACCTTCTCCCCATTTTACCTCCTGGATGGGTCTACCCTCTTCCGTTTTTCCGAGTTCGCGAACGTCGAAATAAGATGACCATTCGGTCATTAATTCCTGCCATAAAGCGGCAGAAAAGCGGCGCTTGTTTAGGCGATTTTCACGGAAGGATTCGTAGTGTTCGAAGGCTTTTGTAAACATTAGTAAAGTGGTTTTGGCAGATAAGCTGCCCAGGTTTGATTCGAGAATATACCTTTTTTCCCTGAGCCGAATAAGACGATCAGGGTGATAAATAAATAGCAAAACCAGGCAGATGGACCGAAAAGTTCCACTCCTAAAAGGGTGGCGGCTAGTGGAGTTTTGGCAAGACCTCCATATAAACTCACGAATCCGATAGCTGCCGCAAGTCCGATAGGCAAGCCGATCCAGGAGGCAAATCCGGAAGCGGCATGCGAGCCGATCAAAAATAATGGTGTTGCTTCTCCCCCTTTAAAACCGAGGCCTAAACTTAGGTTCGTGGCGAGTAATTTCCATAAGGCGAAGTCCGGTACGACAGTAGTAAAGGGTCTCAACAAAAATTCAGATCCGAGTCCGGTGCTTTCGTGAAACACTGGGATGCTTAGGACTCCGAACAAAATCAAGCCCGCGAGAATCCCTTTTAGCGGACCTTGTACGGGTAATTTGTCGAACGCAGAAATTATAAACGATTCTGAGCGCTTATAAAGGAAGGCAATTAGGGCTAAAAATAGGCCCATAAGCGCTAATTTCGCATAAAATTCGCCTGAAAACGAAGGCAAAAAAAGGACAGGGTAAGAAAGATGTTTTGTGCCGTACACGTGGAGACTGACAAAATTGGCTGAAAATGCTGCAAAAAGACAGGCCGGAAGGTGACGGAAATTTATTTTGCCGACCTCTCCTACTTCGAGTGCAAAAAAGGCGCCGGCAAGTGGTGTCCCAAAAACCGAGGCGAAGCCAGCGGCCATGCCGGCTTTTGGAAAAATAGTAGAAGATGAAATTCTCTCTCCTAAAACTCGACCCATCGTAACGGCTGTTCCTTCGCGACCGACCGATGCTCCAGCTAAATGACTGAGCCAGGTAGCGGGGATGATGAGGTAGGCGGGAAAGGGGAAGCTTTGGAAGACTAAACCTAAAATAGGTAAGGCGTATAAATAGGATCCGTGGTGCTGAATCCAGTCGAGGCCGGCTAAAAATAGCGAAGACAGGCTCCCTGTGGCAAAGGAGAGGGCGACCAATAGGCCTAGATTCAATAGAAATGCCTTAATTCGAGCCAAAACAACAATAATTTTGTTTCAAAGGTAAGAATTATATTTTCCCTACCTTTGTAAATCATTAACAATGCCGAATCCAATGGATGAATTTTTAAGTTTGGGATTAAATCCACAGCTTCAACGCGCTTGCACAGCGGTGGGTTACACGAAACCGACGCCCATTCAGGAGAAGGCGATTCCCTTATTATTGCAGGGCCACGATTTATTAGGCATCGCGCAGACGGGTACGGGTAAAACCGCGGCCTATGCGCTTCCTATTTTAATGCGTTGCAAGTATGCCCAGGGGAAGAATCCGCGGGCCTTGATTTTAGCGCCTACGCGGGAGTTAGTCATGCAGATTCACACGGTGATGATCGGTTTAGCGCAGTTTACGGACTTGCGAATTCTTGCTTTATACGGTGGATTAGGGCCAAAGCCGCAAATCCAAGCCCTCGAGGAAGGCGTCGACATCCTCGTTTCTACACCAGGCCGCTTCCTTGAATTATACCGCAAGGATGTGATCGTGGTGAAGGAATTGAAATTCTTGATTTTAGACGAAGCAGATAAGATGATGGATATGGGCTTTATGCCGCAGATTCGTCAGATTTTGGAGAAGATTCCTTATAAAAAGCGAATGAATGGCTTGTTTTCTGCCACTTTCCCAGAGAAGGTAGAGAACTTGTCGCACGAGTTTTTGGAGTTTCCGATGAAGATTGAAATCACCCCGCAGGCTACGCCGGCGAGTCAGGTGACGCAATCAGTTTACGAGGCGCCTAACTTATTAACCAAGTTACATGCTCTCGCTTATTTTATGCAAAACCCTGATTTTCATCGTGTTATGGTATTTTGTCGTTCAAAAGATGCGGCAAATGACGTAGAGAAGTGGTTGTTGAAATCATTACCTAAAGACCAGGTTCGGGTGATTCACTCGAACAAGGGCCAGAATACACGTATCAACGCGATGGCGCAATTCCGCGAAGGAAATGTGCGCGTTTTGGTGACGACAGATGTAGCTGCCCGCGGCATCGATATCCCCAAAGTTTCCCACGTGGTTAACTTTGATGTGCCTTTAATTTATGAGGATTACGTCCACCGAATCGGCCGTACAGGTCGAGCGGAAGAGATAGGGGAGTCGATCACTTTTATCACCTTGGCGGAGAGTTACCACTGGGCGAAGATCGAAGAGATCATTCAGCAGAAGATTGAAATCGAACAATTGCCAGAGGGAATCAAGATCGAAGAAACGCCGTTTTTAGAGCAACAAGATATGTTACGCGCGGTCGATGATCAGCGCAAACGCGAGGATCCAGACTTTAAAGGGGCGTTCCACGATAAGAAATGGGTCATTAAGGCCAAGGCCGCGGGTAAAAAAGTGCCTCAGAAAAAAGCCGTGACGAAGGCTGGGCCGAAAGGCGGAGCCGTTCAAGGTCCTAAGCCGATAGTCCGCAATAACCGCCCGGGAAAGAATGCAAAATTCCGTCCCGGTGCCGCGTCCAATAAAAAGAAACGTTAGTTTTGTGTCTATGAAAAGAGTTCTGTTATTGTGTTTGATTTCGTTTGCTGCGTTCTCACAAACAAAACCCGCGGCAGGTAGCGCCGCAGCCGCTCCCGTAAAGCCTACTCGCGAAGCGAAGTATGAGGTTTTGTATGGATCTAAACCGCTTTCGAAAGCCGATCAAAAGGAATTAAATGAGTTTGTAGCGAGTTGTGATGCGTCTTTTGGCTCGAGAGCTGAGGCCGTTGCTTTCTTTGCGGAAAGAGCCTGGGAATATGTGGCTACGGCACGCTTGGACACCGCAACACAAAGGTTTAATTTGATTAGTGCCTTGGACCCGAATAGCGTGGATGCGTTTTGGGGTTTAGGTGTTATTTCTTTCCAAAGAGGGGATAATGATTTAGCTATTCGTTTGTTAAACAAAGGATTAGAAATTGATTCGACGCAATCAATGATGCGCGTAGATTATGCCATCGTGAAGTTGGATTGCTATCAGAAGGGTATGGATTGTGGAACATTGGACGATGTAGAAACAGAATTGAAGCATGCTTTAGCGCAGGATCCAAAGAACGCGAATGCCTGGATGAAACGTTGTCAGGTGGCGTATTATAAAGAGAACTACGAGTTAGCGTGGACCTATTTCCACGAAGCTCGCATGGCAGATATTTTGCAATTGGACTTGAATTTTGGGTCATTGTTAGCGGCGAAAATGCCAGACCCGAAAGGCATCTTTAAATAGTGTAGCGATGGGTATTCGTTCCTTTTTTGCCAAACCTCTAGCGGCCCGTGTCGTTAAAAAGTACCGCTTAAGTCAAGAGCAGGCCTTCGAGCGCCAAGACTTTTGGTTGAAGCAGATGGTAGCAAAAGCGGAGAAAACCCTCTTCGGCCGCGGCCATTCCTTTGCTAAAATCAAGAACTACCTCGACTACCGGTCGAATGTGCCCATCTTTGAATACGAAGACATTAAGCCCTATATTGATGAAGTGGTGGCGGGTAAGGAAGACATTCTTTGGCCAGGCAAGCCAGCCTATTTCGCCAAAACTTCCGGCACGACCTCCGGCGTCAAATACATCCCGATTTCATCGGAATCCATGCCTTTTCACATTACTGCCGCTCGCGATGCGCTTTTGCATTACGTGCATTACAGCGGAAATGCCTCGTTTTTAGACCGCAAATTGATCTTTTTAAGTGGCTCGCCAGAGATGTCAGAGACTAATGGTGTACCTACTGGCCGCCTGTCTGGAATCGTGAATCACCATGTTCCAGGGTATCTGCGCGGCAACCAAATGCCGTCGTATAAGACGAATTGCATCGATGACTGGGAGCAAAAGTTAGAGGCCATTGTACAGGAAACGATTTCGAAGCGAATGGGTTTGATTTCGGGTATTCCTCCCTGGGTGCAGATGTATTTTGATCGGTTGGAAGAATTATCAGGCCAAAAAATAGGCGACCTCTTCCCCGATTTCCAGGTCTTCGTTACCGGCGGAGTGAACTTTGAACCTTATCGCGAGAAATTGATGGCCTCGATAGGCCGAGAAATCGACGTAGTCGAGACTTATCCGGCTTCGGAAGGGTTCATTGCATTTCAAGACTCTTCGGGCGAACCAGGGCTATTATTGAACGTAGACGGCGGGATCTTCTTTGAGTTTGTCCCTACCGATACCTATTTCGGGGCAAATCCAGTCCGCTTAAGCCTCACAGAGGTTTCTTTGGGCGTGAATTATGCGCTCTTATTGACGACGAATGCAGGCCTTTGGTCGTATTCGATCGGCGATACCGTCAAGTTTGTCTCTTTAAATCCCTACCGCATTGTGGTGTCGGGGCGAATTAAGCACTTTATTTCGGCTTTTGGCGAGCATGTGATTGCAGAGGAAGTCGAAAAGGCTTTAGCTGCTGGACTTGCAGCCTGTCCTGAAGCTCGTGTGGTGGAATTTACAGTGGCACCACAAGTAGCTCCCGCGTCTGGTTTGCCTTATCATGAGTGGTTAGTGGAATTTTCGTCACCTCCTGCTTCATTGGAAGCTTTTCAACAAGCTGTCGATGCCTCGATGTGCGCCCAAAACATCTATTACCGCGACCTAATCACCGGGTCCATCTTGCAACCTTTAGTCCTTACCTCTTTACCATCAGGCGCATTTATTTCGTACATGAAGTCCCAGGGTAAATTAGGGGGCCAAAACAAAGTTCCCCGCCTCTCGAATGATCGGGCGCTGGCGGAGGGCGTCCTGCGGACTTAGTTGACTCGCCACTTCGTGGCTTAGTCGGCGCTTTGCGCCTTAGTCACGACTTTGTCGTTTAGTCATCGCTCTGCGATTTAGTCAAATATGTCGATTAGGTCGCCTGGGGGCAATAATGTGTGAAATAAACGTCGAGGTACTGAGAGGGCTTTTCAGGTATTGACACTTTCTGTCAATTTGCGAAAATGGACTTTAGGGCTTCGAAAGAATTTATAAACTTGAAATGTTGCCTATTTCATAAGCAAACTCAGGTGAGATATCATAATCCCAACGCTGTCCGGAATCATCTTTAGGGGATAAAATGATTTTTTCCCATTTTAATTCACCCATATCTCCTATCACCGCTTTTTCAAATACAGAATAATCTTTTAATTGATCAATTCCATTTAAATGCTGGTGATTTAATAGGAGTGGGAGTATTTCAATTCGCTTTAATTCTCCCGTATTGAATAGGCAGTCAACATATATCTATGCGTATCATTATTGAAGTGGTTTAATACTGTGAAAACTTTTGCTATCCCACATGGTGATTAATTCAAATGTATGAATTTCTGCCCAAGCTTGTACAAGCTTGAGTTTATTCTTTGGTAAATTTCCTGTAAGTATTGAGCCGTCTAGAATTTTAATATTGGCTTCGAATTCTGCAAATTTCACTTTGAAGTGCGGAGGTAGATGATCGTTGAAGAACATGTAAATAGTTAGGCCGTAGAATCGGCAAATTTCGGGCATATTATTAGTGGTTATTTTTGCAAACCTCTAACAATTTTCAACACAAACCTATCAGGTTATTGATAATCGAAATGAGCGTATTGACAAATTGTGTCAATACCTGAAAATGCTATCTACACGTCTCGCGAAATTTCACACAAAAGGGTCATTTAAGCCCACTAGGGCGCATTGGGTAGTGCAGGCTGTAGTCCAGCAAAATATTTGCGCAGGGTAGATGGACTGATTTTTTTTGCGACGATTTCACCTTTGTGGTTTAAAAGATAAAAGGTGGGATTCGCGAAGGCGTCATAGGTACCGCGGATAGGGGAGTTTGCTGGGAGGTCAACGTGAAGAGCGTTCGTGTTTACGTGGTATTTCTTGATGAAGTCTAGCCAAATAGCGCGGGATACGCCAGGTTCGTTGCAAACGGCGAAACGGCCGATTTTTAGGTTCTTAATGCGCTCGATGACGGCGGTGGTGGAGTCGATTTCGGGGACCTCTTTTTGGCAATGATCACAGGTAGGCGCGTAGAACATCAACAATGTGTAGTCGTTCTGTGCGGCAAATTTCTGTAGGTCCTGGATGTTGCCGGCGGTGTCTTTCAACACGATATTTTCCGCCAACGTATTCGTCTTCAAGGCTCCCAATTTTTCAGCTTCTTCTTTAAAGGCCTTTTTCTGAGCGGCGGTAAACGCGCCGCACCCATTCCCAACGCCATATTTTGTCAAAAACCAAGCATAGCCCTCGGTGTTTCCCACGATGTTTCGGTTCTTCATCACGGAGCTGAAATAGTCGAAAACGAAGGGATAGGACTTAGCTCCGCAGTCGATTTTGGACATAACTTTTTCCACTCCTACGCGGATAGAATCAGCTTGCAAAGGATAATAAGATAGGTATTCAACTAACAAAGGGCGGAAAACGGGGGTAAATAGTAATTTGCCATCGTTGAATGGAATCTTCGCAAAAAAGCGGGCACGAGCCGCGTAATCCGTCCGGCTAGGAATGGATTCATCGAGTGTATTTAACGATTTGAAATAGAGCGCGACCGCACTAAAAGGAGGGAGCGAAACGAGCGCTTTTTTACGGAAGGCAACTAAAGCGGCTGTTTTAGACTGGAAAAAGGCCGCTTTATCTGCGAATTTGAATTTGCGACCACGTGCAATTTCTACAGCATATAGCGAGTCAATGACAGAGAACGATTTTTCGAGTCTTTGGTAGTTCAAAAATACCTCATTCTTCGGGTCTGATGAATGAGCAGAAGCCAGAAAAGCGGGACCAGAAAAGGTTAAAGCGAATTTGTCGTTGTTCTCGATATTGAAGTAAATGCGCTCTTTTGAGGGGGCGAATTGTAGGTAATAAATGCCGCCTTTGATAGGGGTTTTGGAAGATAAAACGGTGCCTCGAAGGGTGTCTTTTGCCAGGAAATTCTTTTCATCAAACAGGGTTCCACGGAAGTAAATGGGGTTCTTAGAACGGGAAACCGTGATTTTAAACTGCGCCTGAGCGAAGAAGGGGATGAAAAGAAAGAGGGCAATGAATTGTTTCATGGGGGCAAATATACCCAATTTAGCGTATTGACAATAGTTGTCAACTCCTGAAAACCGCTTATATCATTTGCAAAAATTATGCTTATTTTGCGGATAGAAACAACCCAATACCTTTGCTAACCATCGTCGAACTTTTGTATAATTTTGTCATATCCACGCTTGTGGGGATATTTGGACTAAACCTACTTTTCAGAAAAGGATTACTTGCTTCAAAATTTTTAGGCTTGTCATTTATTCTCTTTTGTGCGCGTATCATTTTAGGATATTTTACAACGGGAGGGAGAATTATTCAATACCCTCATCTTTTTATGTTGGGGTCTCCTATCCATTTTTTGACACCTCCAGTGCTTTTTTTATTCGTTTACTTTCTATTTTACCCGAATAAAAAATTTGTGTTGTGGCATGGGCTTCTTTTTATTCCATTTGTTCTGCATCTAATCGAATTATTACCTTTTTATCTGGGTCCTGTTGAAAACAAAATGGCTCAGATTCAGCTGGTTTTAAAATACAAATCATTGGTTAATTATCCCGGAACTGTTACTGTTTTATCACCGGCGGTTTTGTCTTTACTGAAGGTCGCTTTTGCATTTATATACTCTGCCAGTTCTATCGGTGTTGCTATTCAATATATGTTAAAGAATACCAATAAAATTTATCAAAGGAATCGGTTTATTTTCAATTGGATTATAGCGCATGGATCGTTGGGAATATTATCTATTTTTTTTATTTGGGCTTATGTGCTGGGCATTATTGGATTTAACAATTTGAAGTTTTCTTATTCTGATTTGCTGATGCATTTAGCTGTCTTTGTGAATCTAGCGGCAGTATTATATCGACCTTCCATATTGGATGGCATACAGTTTCATTCATTAGTCCTTCGGCTGCAAGAAGATAAGCGCCTTCCGGAGCAGGGGGAAGATGCCGAAAAACTAAAAAAATATGAAGTAATTGCGAAGTGTTTAGAGGACTTGTTTGCGGAAGAAAAACCGTTTTTAGATTCGGAATTAACGCTCGAGAAGACAGCGAAGAAACTTCAGATTTCGACGAAAGATTTATCGCGCACCACCGCCTATATCTATGAGTTAGGCTATCCAGATTTTGTTAACTCCTGGCGAATTAATTACATCATTCAGCAAAGGAATTCTGACAAGCATTGGCAGGCCTATTCACAAGATATGCTGGCGGAGTTAAGTGGCTTTGGTTCTAGACAAGGCCTTCATAATGCCGTAAATCGTTTGCATGGCACCACTCCAGCGATGTTTTTTGCACAGAAAAAGAAAGAATCGTAATTGTCAAAAAACTGTATAATGCATTTTTCTTGACAGATACACTTGTCCAACTTTTGTTATTTAGCTTATCATTCAAATGTTCTAAATGTCAAACGCCGGATCGGTTTATCTTTTCTCTATCGTTAGTTCGCTTTGCGTGCTTTTCGGCCTGAACTTTTTGTTTCGAAAAGGGAATATAGTGGTTGCCAAAATCCTTGCGATTGAGTTTTTGTTACTAGGATACATGGTCGTTGCAGCGTATTTTCTGATGCCTGTAAATATCATTGAGACACCTTATTTTTTCCGAACCCTAGCCCCACTTTTTTATACCGTACCGCCTTTGAATTTTATGTTTCTTTGGTATTTATTTCACCCGAGAGCTACCTTTAAAAAATCACATCTCCTATTCTTCTTCCCTTTCCTGCTACAGCTCGTAGAGAATATACCTTTTTATATAAGTGATAAAGCGACAAAGATTCAAGAGGTAAGATGGATGCTATCTCAGGGAGATTACTTTGCTTTTAGTGAGCGCTTCATGTGGTTTGATCCCATTTGTCATGTCTATGCGAAGTTTGTGATGTACGTGCTTTTCTATGTGGCGATGGTTTATTTTTATGTTCAGTTTCGCAGAGAGAAGCAGAATCAGATTTTGTTCCAAAAAGGTATTTTCCACTATTGGGTTATTGGAATTTTAGTCTTTCGACTTTGTACGGTTATCTACATTTGGTATACGTTCATTTATACCGATAATGGAAAGACTTCTTTCATTACGACGGATTATTTACTTGTTGCAGAATTCGTCTTTCACCTATTATATCTAGCAATCAATCCGAAGCTTTTAGATGTTCAAATTCTTGCCGAAAATTTGCGCGGTCCTGAGAAGACAGAAGTTATATTGACGGATGAGGAGGGTGAGCGTCTTCAACATTTAGCTGCGAAAATAGAAGCATATTTCAGAACCACAGAGGTCTTTTTAAATTCACAATTAACGGCAGAATTACTGGGATCATTAACGGGTCATCCGCACCGAATGATAGGTCAAGCGATTAAGCATACGCACGGAATATCTTTCAGGGATTATTTGAACAATTACCGGATTTCGTACATCGAAGAGAAACTTAGTGACCCCACCTATTTAGCGAAATCGTCCATCGAAACGATTGCTGAGGCCTCTGGTTTTGGGTCGCGTCAGAGTTTCTATACGGCTTTCAAAAAGGCCAAAGGATGCACGCCTAAAGAGTATTTTAGCTCTAGAATAGGTTAATTCATTCGTCCAATTTCTGTCAAATGCGCTTTTTTTGACAAATCCCCACACCCGATTTCATTTTATTTGTTTGCCGAATTGTATTATTTCTGCATCGGCGTAGCACGTTATGAAATTACGTTTACCGATTCGATTCGTTCTCATTTTCTGTTTTCAGTTAGTTTCTGTGTTTGCTTTTGCGCAAACCGTAGGTGGCACTGCCGCCGCTGATGACTTTGATGGAGATGGGATAATTAACTCCATCGACTTAGATGATGATAATGACGGTATACCGGATTTGTTAGAATGCCCACGCGTCAATCCACCGAATTCCTGCTCGGCTCCATCTTTTGGATTAGTTCAGGATATAGGGAATACCGGTTGCCTTACCGTAGAAAGTCCATCACCCGATTTAATGACTGTTAATGGAGGTTATGTGCCGAGTAATACACCTGTTAGTCCTGATGGTGGTGCATTTCTATCAGCAGTTTATCAACAATCTGCAGCAATAGATGAATTTTCTAGTTTAACGATTAACCAATTGACCATTGGTGCATCTTATCGAATTGAATTTTGGCAAGCTGCTGTTGGACAAGAAAACGGTAATGCATGGTACAAAAATGGATTTTGGCAAATTGTTAATAAAGCGAACAACGCTGTTTTAGGTGAAACCAATGTTTCTACTGGTCCTGGGGCATCATTCAATGGTAGTACTACGATTTGGACGCGCGAAGGAGTTACGTTTACGGCTACTGCAACGAGTATGACTTTGTTGATCAAACCACGCTCTTATCCTTTAAACGATCCCGTGGGTGTAAGAATGGCCTTGGATGCCATTAGCACAATTTCTTTAAATGACGCATTTTGCGATACGGATAATGATGGGTTACCTAATCAGTTTGATTTAGATTCAGATGGTGATGGCTGTCCTGATGCTAAAGAAGCAGGAGTTCCGGGAACGTTAATTGCTGGGTCAGTAAAAAACGGAAATAACACAGGTTCTGTTACGACAACGATTACCACAGCTGACGCCAAAGTCTCCGGAACGGTAGGTGCGAATGGATTATTGAATAGTTTAGAAACGACGGCTGAAAGTGGTTTAATTAATTATACTTCCTATTACAATAGCTATGCGAAATTAGCTAGTGTAAATATTTGTACTTCATTAGATGCTGATTTGGATGGAGTACTGGATGCGTCCGACTTAGATGATGATAATGACGGGATACTGGATACTGACGAATATTGTAAATCAAGTATACTCCTTCCTGCAACGAATACAACTGCCACGGTAACTCAATTCAAAGTTCCTACTGGATGGACCATTACGAATTCCTCTCCAGATATTGCCACTACCGCATCCTCCATTTATAATGGATGGATCGGAGGCTGTTCTGGTACGGCTCCAGCTGCACCTAACGGCCATACTTCCTGGGTGAACTTTTATTCTAATACGCAAGAAGCTTTCAAAACGACTATTTCAGGTTTAACTATTGGAAAGACTTATATTTTAAAAGCCTACTATGCGAAATTTGCTGCGACGCCAGCTTTAGGTAGAATTACAGTTAAATTAGGTACTACTGTAATAGATCAATATACGCCAACATTGGGTTGCGGTTGGGAAACTCGTTTTATTACCTTTACAGCTACTGCGACTAGCCATGATTTGCAATTCCAAAATACGGGAATCGTATCGCCCATGCAGAATGCAAGTGTTTCAATCTCTGCCGATCCAATCTATGAGATTTGTGATACCGATAATGATGGTGTCCCTAATCATTTAGACTTAGACTCCGATGGAGATGGCTGTACAGATGCTAAAGAAGCGAGCGTTTCGGGAACCTTACGTAATGGTTCAGTACAAAATGGTGCTAATGGTGGCGTTGTAACTTCTACCATTAATACAACTGAAGCAATGGCTGGTCTTGTTAACTCTTATGGAGCAAATGGATTGGCAGATGCCTTAGAGACCTCAGCAGAAAGTGGGATCATTAATTATATTTCCTCTTATTCTAGTTATGCTTTATCTGCAAATTTAAATACCTGCACAGGTATAGACACTGATGGTGATGGGGTATCAGATTTAACAGATTTAGATGATGATAATGACGGTATTTTAGACATTACCGAAGGCTATGGTTGTGCTGCATTGACAAACGATCGACAAATATTTAATGATCCCGTAATAAAACAATTTAATCTAGTTGTAAATGGTGATTTTGAGCAAGGTGATACTGGATTTAATACAACCTATGTTAACGTAGGTTCTATTGGTACTTGTGGATCTTACATTGTTGCTCCTTTTGGCTGGGCTTCCAGTGTGGGCTCTTTATCAGAGGGTAATGCATTACAAATCAACGCCGACTGTTCTTCTCCTTTTACTGAATTTTGGAGTCAAACTATAACGGTAAAACCTAATACTAATTACAAACTAGGGTTTTCAATAAAGCATGGGAATCCAGCTACAGTTAGCTATAGTATAAATGGAGGTGCCTTAACAGGTAATTTTGCAACTACAGCTAATTGGGTTTCAAAACAATCCATCATTAATACAGGGTCGAATACGTCTTTATTAATTAAGTTATTTGAAACTTCTGGAGCACCCAACTCCGCCGATTTTATAGCAGATGACATTTTTTTAATTGAAGTAAAAGATGTGTACTGTTCTGGTAGTATGGATACCGATAATGATGGAATTTTTAATCATCTCGATTTAGATTCTGATGGAGATGGTTGTCCGGATGCAAAGGAGGCAGGTGTTTCTGGCACCTTAAATTCAGGAGCGGTTAAAAATGGATTCAATGGTGCGGTCACTTCTACGACCACATTGAATGATGCGGTAGCAGCTGGTCCTTATGGTTCGAATGGTTTAGCTAATGGTGTAGAAACTTCCGCAGAAAGTGGTTCGATTCGCTACTTCTCAAAATATACTCCCTTTGCTCTTGCAAAAAATCTATCTGTTTGTTCTGATTTTGATAATGATGGAATTGCTGATCCGCAAGATATAGATGATGATAATGATGGAACCTTAGATGCAGTAGAATCACCATCTTGTTTTTATTCTTCTCGAGATTGGCTTGTAGGATTGCGATCAGATATTCAAGTTTCTACTGATTTGGTTATGAGTAATTATTACCAAAGTCCGAAAGAATTAGTAGATGGTGATAATGGCACGACTTCAGCAAGTTGGGCGGTTAGTTTTGTCGCTTCTACTACGCCTGCCAAAACGGTATATGCATTTAAAATGCCTATGGCTGTAGAATTAAAAACCATTTACTTAGGTTACATTAATGCGAACACACATTTCAATGCAAATACCGTTTTACGATTAGAAGGATCTAACGATAATAGTTCATGGACTATTTTAGGAAATGGATATTCTGCAGTGACCTCAGTTCCTGGGGTGATAGGTGTAACTAATGCGAATACGTTTACAGTAACACAAAATACGGGCAAGTACCTATTTTACCGTATTTATTGGGTTTCAGGTGGTGGAGTAGGAACAACTGGATATGCAAATGAAGTTTATTTTGAAACACCTGATACTTATATACCAAGTGTAAATCCAAAGATTAATTGTAATGGAGATACGGATGGAGATGGTTTTTTCAATTTTCAAGATCTAGATTCAGATGCGGATGGTTGTAGTGATGCTTTGGAAGCGGGAGCAACTACAAATCAGACGTCTAATTTTCAATTTTCATTTATAAGTCCAACAAATGATGCAAATAACAATGGATTAATTGATACAAAAGAAGGACTGACTGCGGGTACGATTAATTACAACAGTTATTATAATTCCTATGCCTTAACTGCTTTGATAAATGCTTGTCTAGATTCAGATCAAGATGGAGTGAATGACGTAGTAGATTTAGATGATGATAATGATGGGATTTTAGATAGAGCAGAGTGTGATATGCGTCCAGGCAAAATTCTATTTGCAGGATCGAATGAAAATTTCTCCACCATGCGGTCTAGCTTGTTCGCTGAATTTGATAATAATAAGGCTCCTGGAGCGACCATTGTACAATCAAATATAATAGAAACAGCCACTGTTCCTGCTGGATTTTATGATGGGTATGATATGGTTGTTTTTGGTGGAGCAGCTTTCAATACCATTCATGCGAATCACTGGGCAGCCCTACAAACAGCCATTCAAAATAAAACAAGTAAGGCGTTTATAATACAGTCGGACAACTGCTGTGTCGTAGCAAATCAAAATGGTTTAATGAATGTATTAAACAATGTTTTTGGTACTAAATATGATTTATCTTCGTCCCATCCAGCCGTTGACCAAACCTTTACATTAAATAATGCCAATAGTTATTCCTCTGTATTCACTACCAATGCATTAGATGGAAATAATTACTATCCGATTCTAAATGTAGACCCATCAGACATCTTATTTTATTCTCCATCGGTAGCCGGCTCGGCTCTAGCTGGGATGAAACAAATTCCAGGGACTAGTTCAAAAAATCAGTTTGTAGCCTGGTTTGTAGATGGAACGATTACCCAGGGAGCACCTTGGTATACGGCAAATCAGAATAAAATAGCTTCGGCATTTTACAATGCATATAGTAGTACAACTAATTTAACCTGCGATACAGATGCAGACGGCGTCGCTAATCATTTGGATTTAGATTCCGATGGAGATGGTTGTGCAGATGCCTTGGAATCAGGAATTACCTCGTCTGTATTGACTACAGGAACAGCTGTAAACTTAGCCGGTTCTACCATACTTTCGGGGACATTAACCTCTACTTTATCAAATGCTGTTGTGGCTACGGTCGGATCTTCAGCTATTACTTTTGGGAATAATGGATTTGCTAATTCGCTTGAAACTAGCAATGAAAGTGGTGTTTATAATAGTACGTATAATTACCCATTTGCTATCTCAAAAAACTATGCGGCTTGTGCTGATTTTGATCAAGATAGTGTCACGGATATCGTTGATATCGATGATGATAATGATGGTGTGTTAGATGCCATAGAATCACCTGCTTGTTTTTATACGGCAGCTGGAATGGGCTTAGGATCCACGGATCGCACAGGAATTCTTAAAATAACGTCTGATCTTACGCTTAATTCTGTTTCTCGACCATTAACAAATATGATCGATAACCCATTAGGGACGACGATTTTATATACAGATTTCCTAAATGCCCAGTCCGCGGTTAATAAAAATGTGGTTACAGTTGAGTTTCCAAGAAGCGTGAAGCTAAGTGAATTGACTTTCAATTATAATTCTGCTAGTACCATTTTTGGAGCATCATCTTCAGCTACTTTACGTGGTTCAAATGATGGAATTACCTGGTTAGATTTAGCCACTAAATCACTTAATTCAACGTCAGAAACAGGTAATATCACGAAGTTTACGGTATCCACGAATGCAGATAAATATAAATATTACCGAGTTTATAGTACCGCAGGAACACTAGTTTCTGCAGGTCAATTAAAGGATATAAGTTTTGCGGCTCCCACTTATAATGCGTCAGAGTACCCTACATTAGCCTGTGAAGTAGATGATGATGGAGACGGGATTTTAAATCACCAAGATTTGGATTCCGATAATGACGGTTGTAATGACGCTTCAGAATCCATTATTACGCTGTATAATTTCACAGTTCCTTTAACGGGAAACTTTGGGGCAAATGGCTTCCTTAATACCTTAGAAACAGGAACAGATTCTGGAATCTACTCAGGAACGTATTCTTACAGTTATGCAAAATTAGCTTATATCAAAGCTTGTCTAGATACAGATGGAGACTTAGTTCCGGATATCATTGATATCGATGACGATAATGATGGTGTGACGGATATCGATGAGGGGAATTTCTGCGTTCCTCCAGGAACGTTCTACATAGGGCCTACGTATTTTAAGTCGGTAACGGCTCAAAACTTTACGGTGATAGGGACCACTGCAACACCTTTGAGTGATATGACGGATGGAAATATTGCCAAATCGGTTACGGGAAACTTTAACTGGACAAACCAAGCAAATCCAATTGTTATTGATATCAATTTGAATTTCCCTGTGATTGCAGATGGATTCTTTATTGCGAATGATAATGGGGTCGTGGGTGATGGTATTAAGAATGCCAACATCAAATTATACAATCAAGCGAATCAATTATTAGCGCAGCAATCCATTAATCCACTTTTGAATGGAGCAACTGGCGCAGGAAATGAGCTGTTTGACAAATATGCATTCAGCAAAACCTATGTAGGGGTTAAGCGAATGGTATTAGAAGTTGCCTATTCAGGAATAACGACTGGAGCAGCGGCACCGAACTACCAAATTCGAGAGATCGGTATGTATCGAGACGATGCGTATTGTACGGAGCGCGATACGGATTTAGACGGCACTCCAGATCAACTAGATTCTGATTCTGACAACGATGGCTGTAATGATGCTTATGAATCAGGTGCGGTATCCTCCAATGTAACTACGGTGGCCGGAACTTATGGTGTAAATGGTTTATCCAGTTTAGTGGAGACCTCTGATTTAGTTTCTGCTATTACGAATTATCCTTCGTCATACTATTTTTTAGCATTACAATCTGCACGTAATAAATGTATAGATTCGGATACTGATGGAGTTGTTGATATTGATGATATCGATGATGATAATGATGGAATTTTAGACTTAACAGAGTCTCCGTCTTGCTTTTTTAAAATAGCGGATTGGAATACAAAAGATAAATCAAATTTCGCTTTAATAAGCTCTGATTTAGCTACGACTACAAATGTGTTTAACTCTACTTTACTAACGGATAATTTAGCCACAGACCCTTCATCGATTACGTTCAGTACGAGCACCGCTCAGTCACAAATTGGGAAAGCCATCTACAAAGTTAACTTTTTCAAACCAGTAAAATTAGACGCCTGGTACATTCAAAAAGTAAGTTCTACCCAAATTTTCGCCAACACAGCCAGCAGCTTAATGGTGCAAGGATCAAATGATAATACGACTTGGACAAACTTATTAACGTCTGCTATTGCTTCTCCTGCTGATGCGACTAATACAGCTGCAAATGGGGCCATCTCCTTACCAAACTCAAATAAGTTTACTATAAGTGCGAATGCAGGCTATTATAAATATTACCGAATTTTTGGGGTTGGATCAAGCGCTGCTAATATACTTGGAGGTTCTGCTGAAGAATTTTTCTTTGATATAAATCCGTCAAGTTATAACGCAGGAATTTTCCCTACAGCCTCTTGTTTAACGGATACAGATGGTGACGGAATTCCGAATCACCGCGATTTAGATTCAGATGGTGATGCTTGTCCGGATGCCAAAGAATCAGGAGTTAAAGGCACATTGACTACCGGAACTGTAGTCAATTTATTGACGATTAATGCAGCACCTGGCACGGCGACCGCCACTACGAATAATGTGGCTAGTGCGGTGGCAAGTAGTACTTATGGCGCGAACGGATTTGCTGATGCATTAGAGACGGCTACGGAGTCGGGTTTATATTCAGGCACGTACTTTTATGAATATGCGACTAATAAAAATATAAATGGATGCACCGATTCTGATGGAGACGGGATTAATGATGTATTTGATCTTGATGATGATAATGATGGAATCTTAGATACCCAAGAACAAATATCCTGTTATACCTATGGGGTTAACTTAGACAATATAACCTTCAATGGGACTGCGGTAACTAGCAAGACAAGTAATTCCATTACAACTAGTTCACCTGCTTGGATTTCTTCTTATTCCACGGAAAATTTTTCGCTTCCATTATCACTTAAATTTAATCGTTTATCGACAGACGGTACTGCGATGTTCGGCCTTATACCTGCCGCAAATGCTCAAACGCCAAGTAATTATAATGATCTAGGATACAAGTTTAATATCGCGTTAGGTCAAGCATATGGCTATTTTAATGGGGGTGTTTGGAGCTTTAGTCACGGCGCAGTAACTGGTAGTGAGGAATATAGTATTGATATTTCTTCTACGGGTTATGTGACGGTAAAAATTAATGGAGTACAAAAACAAGCCTATCAAGGGACAGCTTCTGACTATAAATTAGCCGTATCGGCAGGGTCATCTTCGATGTTGATTTCGAACATACGATTAACCAATGCGGCGAATCCTGAAAAAAGCTTTTGTTTTGATCGCGATACGGATGGAGACGGCACTCCTAATCGATTGGATTTAGATTCAGACGGTGATGGTTGTAGCGATGCATTTGAAGCAGGAACCACAACCGATAGAACACAAAACTTTGCTCATTCAAATGCTGGTGTTGGGGGAAATGGTTTTTCTAATAATTTAGAAACAGCTGTTGATAATGGAATTTATAGTGGAACCTATACTTTACTGAATGTTTTAGATCGTTACAAGAAGGCATGTTTGGACACTGACGGAGATAATGTCAGTGATCTTGTTGATCTTGACGATGATAATGATGGTGTTTTAGATAGTGAAGAATGTCAAGCGCCTGTTTTCGATAACTGGATTGATTTAGCGAGCTTTAAATCTAAGTTAATGAGTTCTGCGTTTCATGGAACTTTGTTTAGAAGCGCGAAAGGAAATTATTATGTGGCTGGTCAATATGCAAAACCAGATGGCACAGACCAAACTACACCCACACTAGTTACGCCTGCTAATGGCTATAATTATACAGGTGAAATTATTGATATAGCAGCGGTAGGGTCTAATAGTAGTTATGCGATTGCCACTACGAAAGGTATTTGGGTATGGGGTTATTTAAGTACCAATTTTATTTTACCAGGTACCTCAAGTACAGGAGCAAGTCCATTCCAGCAAGTCACCTTGCCTTCTGAAATTGATCCTAAAAATATCAAATCAATTAGTGCATCTACGAATAATTTCATGATCCTATTACAGGATGGAACGGTGTATACTTATGGTATGGCAAATGCCAGCATTAATGGGGCAGGATTATCTGCAGCTACAAAAGGGTTCACAAAAGTATTAGTTGCGGAAAATACACCTTTAACGAATATCTCTCAAATAGAAGCAACATCTGGAGGTTCATTTGCGGCGAATGCAACGAATAATAAATTATACACATGGGGTACGAATGTGTATTTAGGGAATGGTTCTGCAACCTCCACGAAGAATTATGCCACTGAAATGACTAATCCGTTGCCTAACGGAACAAGTATCGCGATGATTGATGCAACCTATAGTACAACGATGACGTACTTGTTATTAGGTAGCGATAGAAAAGTGTATTCTTTAGGTTCGGGATCTGCAGGTATTTTAGGTCAAAATGGTACGACCAATTCTACTAGCTGGTTAAACGTAAAAGGAAAAGACGGGGTCGGAGTTTTACAAAACGTAGATTACCTTAGTGCCCAAAATTCTACGGACGGATATCCTTCTGCTTCAGTCATATTGACCAATGGACAACCCTTATCATGGGGTGATGCTGGAGGGAATAACATGATAGGATTGGGTAATAGTAGCACGCTAGTACCTAAAACGCCAGATGGAATTACCGATGCTGATATTATTTATGTTATAGAAAACGGAGGACACCTTACCCCAATGCTGAACAATAAGGGGGAAATAGGTAATGTGGGCCACAATGTAGCAGGTTCATTTGCGGATGGATCTACAACAAATAGATCAATCTATGTATTCAATACATTTGAAAGAGGATCAGACTTTTCTGATAATATAGCAGCTAGTTGTAATCCAGATATCGATGGTGATGGCATTCCAAATCGATTGGATTTAGATACGGATGGGGATGGATGTAGTGATGCCAAAGAGGCGGGTGTTAAAGGGACTTTACTATCAGGAAGTTTACAAAATAAAGTGAATGGTGTATTAACAACTTCTACAGTTAATAATGCAATTGCTCAAGGAAACTATGGCAATAACGGGTTTGCAAATTCGATAGAAACGTCATCTGAATCAGGGGCCTATTCAGGAACTTATGCGTATGATTTTGCAACTGATGCGACTGTTAGTGCTTGTGCAGACGCAGACAACGATGGCGTTGCTGACATCAATGATTTGGATGATGATAATGACGGAATTCTAGATACGATAGAATGCCCCTCTTTAGCTCCATATACTTTGTATACCTATAATTATCCAACGACTTCAAATGCTTCAAATGTTCCTGTTTCTGTAACTGGTCGCTCCACTCAAAATGTTATTTTAGATCAACGCACAAACGGATCTTTCTCTTACGGTACAATTGCTAATTGGAAATTAGTAGCTTCTAATATTAGGCCAACTGCAGCCAACACTATTAAGGTAAAAATTGCACCAACAGCTTCCACGGCAGCTACTTATGTATTTGCTGATGCCATGTTAATTACCAATGGAGTTAATACCTATATCATTGATAACAATTCAACAAACACAGATGGATTTCTTTTACAAGGTGCTTGGGCTCAACAAAGTGTAGGGAATGCGTTCTTAGGAACAAACTCTTACTTGACTTCACCTGCTTACGCTGGTAATACTGCCTCTTGGACTTTTTCAAATATTGCTACTCCAATTTCATGTGATGCCGATGGCGATGGAATTGCTAATAATTTAGATTTAGATTCGGATGGTGATGGATGTCCAGATGCGAAAGAAGCGAATGTAAAAGGAACTTTAACTTCTGGTAATGTAGTGAATTTAGCGAACTACAATGCTGGTGCTGGAACAGCAACTTCTACTACAAGTAATGTTACAAATACTATTGCTGCAGGGTCATATGGATCAAATGGATTTGCGGATGCACTTGAAACATCGTCAGAGTCTGGTATATATTCATTTACATATGCTTATAGAATTGCAACCGATAGAGCATTAAATGGCTGTTTAGATTCTGATAATGATAATGTTTCGGATGTACTTGATTTAGATGATGATAATGATGGTATTTTAGATTCTGACGAGTCAACTAATTGTATTGCAACTGGAATCGATTTAAATACGCTGGTAATGAGTGGTTCTGCAGTAACTGCTAAATCTTCAAATTCTTTTACTGCTGCAGGGGGAGATGTTTGGAAATCGTCTTATTCTGATAAGAATTTAAAGTTACCGATCTCTTTAAAGTTCAAGAACAATTCAACAACAGGATATTCCATGTTTGGATTAATTCCTGCAGCAACAACACAAACGCCTACAACATGGACGGATGGCGGGTATAAATTTTACCCCCAAAACTCACTTCTTTATGGGTATTTTACATCCACATGGGATCCTGATGGCATTGCATTATCAAAATCAGATGTTTTAGGAATTGATATTTCTACAACGGGATATGTAACAGTAACGGTAAATGGAATTAATAAAAAATCTTATCAAGGAACACTCTCAGATTATAAATTAGTAGTTAGTTCTTACAGGGCGACCACATTGTCGGAAATCCTTTTAAGTGATGCTTTAACTCCTCTTCAATACAATTGTACCGACCAAGATACTGATGTTGATGGTATTCCTAATCGATTGGATTTAGATTCTGATGGCGATAATTGTCCTGATGCTCGAGAAGCAGGAGTTAAAGGAACTTTAAGTTCAGGCTCAGTCATAAATAGAGTAAATGGAAATAATGTTACGACCAGTGTCGCAAGTGCTATTGCAACAGGAACATATGGAGATAATGGTTTTGCGAATTCAATAGAAACTACGACAGAAAGTGGATTATATTCCGGAACCTATACTTATTTCTTTGCTACGGATGCTGCAGTAAGTGTTTGTTTAGATACAGATGCTGATGGGGTTACCGATATGGTCGATTTAGATGATGACAATGACGGTGTCTTAGATATAGTAGAATGTCCTTTGACTAATATTTTAGTGAATGGAGATTTTACTGGTAACACAACTGGTTGGACTGCAAATGCAAACTGGGTTTGGAAAACAGGGGACTTTGTTTGGAACTCAGCCGATAATGTTTCCAATAATTTAATTTCACAGACTTTTGCAAAACCTATTTTTAATGCGGAGTCAAGCAATGTTGACATTGCTTTCGATGTCAATACCAATGGGACAGGCTGGTCAATAACAAGTTCAGGAACAGCAACTTTAGATGTCATTTTAAATAACACGACCTATGCAACCATTACAAATCCGAATGGAGGAACCACAGCAAGCGTAGTTGCTAAAAATGGTGCAATCGTTAATGTTTCAAGCATAAATATTGTCACGACAAACGTCCCTTCTACTAAAATCATTGTTTCTGTTCCTAGAACCGTATTTACAAATTCCAATACCATTGGATTTAATTTTGGAGCTACTGTAGACGATATAGGTATAGACAATGTATTTATAGGAACGCAAGTAGGTACCTGTGATACGGACGCGGATGGTAAGGTGAATAGTAAGGATTTGGACTCTGATGGCGACGGCTGTTCGGATGCATCTGAGTCAAAAACAGTTAGTAGTTTAACTGCAACCACCGTTAGCGGCGCTTATGGTAATAATGGTTTTGCGAATTCGATTGAAACGGCTACTGAAAGTGGCTTGTATAGTGGAACCTATTTCTACTCACACGCAACAGATCCAACGATTAAAGCATGTCTGGATTCTGATTATGATGGTGTTCCAGATTTAGATGATGTGGATGATGATAATGATGGAATTTTAGATTCGAATGAATGTCCAACAGCAGCATTAAATACCAACGAAAGTAATGGTACTTTCGGTACGGCTGCGGCGCCTAGAAATGTTTCCAATACCACTATTTCAGGCGGCTATGTGTATTCCGGTTCTAATACAGGTGCAGGTCAATATGCGATTATTAATCAAAGTACGGCCTATCACCCTTCGGCAACTTTTTGGCGCTATGTGGGTCATACGACCGGCACAGCCAATGATGCGTATTTAGCGGTTAATGGAAGTACAACAGTAGGTATTTTCTATTCGGAAACGGTCAACTTACAGGCAACGGTCAAATACCGCATTTCTTTCTGGCATCAAGCGGCATCAGCTGCCAATGATTATTCCTTGGCCGCAGAGTTAGTGAATGGCTCTAATACGGTGTTAGCGACTGCTTCTACGGGAGCTCAAAACTCCCTTGGATGGAAATTAACTACCATCGATTACACGAGTCCAACGAACCAAGCCGTTACATTCCGTATTAAAAACACCTCAGTAAATGCAAGCGGAAATGATTTCTCAATTGATGATATTTCCATTACACCTATTGGCTGCCCTGACACCGATGGCGATGGAATCCCGAACCAACTAGACCTCGACTCCGACGGCGACGGTTGTTCAGATGCGAATGAGGCCTATGGTTTGACGACAGCGCAGGGGACAGATGGCAACCAGTATTTTGGCAATAGTCCACTAACAGTAGACGCGACAGGTAAGGTTTCAGGAGCTACTTACACGGCTACAAGTGTGAACGTCTTAACTGCAGGATCTGCGAGTTCGATTACGGTTCAGCCTACGGATCAATCGATTAATGTGGGCGGAACAGCAGTGTTCAGCGCGGCATTAACGGCTGGATCCGGAACGACATCCTACCAGTGGCAAGTAAGTTCAAATGGGGGAACGACTTGGTCGAATGTGACGAATTCATCTACGTATGCAGGTGCTGGAACTACGACGCTTACAGTTTCGAATGTTCCTTTATCGATGAAAGGATTCCGTTACCGATTGAATGTAGCGCAGTCGAATTATGTCTGCGGAAATATCACCTCTTCTGTAGCCAGATTAACGATGGACAATACACCTATCGTGGTGGATGATAACGCGACGGGAACGGAGGATACACC
>JBEBBJ010000001.1:0-74508 GCA_041158445.1 Bacteroidota bacterium | reverse complement strand
GGATCAATATGAGTTAATTGATGAATCATATTATAATAAACCTTAGGACTTACGAACTAAACTAGCAGTCATTTCTGCTTCACATACAACTTGACCTGCCACATAGGCTTTACCTGTCATTTTAGCGATTCCTCTACGGATAGGAGCTTGTAACTCGCATCTAAAGATAATGGTATCGCCTGGAATAACGCTTTTTCTAAAACGGCAATTCTCAATACCTACTAGATAAGGCCAATAATTTTCAGGATCCTCAACAGAACTTAAAACAAGAATTCCACCTGTCTGAGCCATCGCTTCCACTTGCATAACACCTGGCATTACTGGATTGTTTGGAAAATGGCCCATGAAATAATTCTCATTCATGGTCACATTTTTTACACCCACAACGCTCGTGTCATCTAAATAAATGATTTTATCAATCATTTGGAAAGGATAACGATGCGGTAATAACTCATAAACACGCTCGTGAGTGAAAATCGGAGGCTGCTTAGGATCGTAAACAGGAACCTTATTCTTCTCAGAATCTAACATTAACTTCTTAATCTTACGAGCCAGTTCCACGTTTGAGGCGTGACCTGGACGAGAAGCTAATATTTGAGCCTTGATAGGTCTTCCTACAAGGGCCAAGTCACCCATAAGGTCTAACAATTTATGGCGTGCCATTTCATTGTTAAAATGAAGATTTGTGTTGTTTAGGATTCCAGCTTCTTTTGAAACGGAGATCTTCGGCTTTCCTAATACTTCTGATAGATGGGCTAATTCTGATTCTGAATAATCTTTATCCGCGATGACAATGGCATTATTCAGGTCACCACCTTTGATTAATCCCGCTTTGTACAAAACCTCTAACTCATGTACAAAACAAAAAGTACGGCACATTGAGAAGTCTTTTTCAAACTGTGAAACGTGACTTAAATTAGCATGCTGGCTCGATAAAAATTTGGAATTATAATCAACCATTACTGCCATGCGGTAATCGTTCAGCGGCAAAGCAGCTAATTCGATCCCGTTTTCTAAGTCTTTGTAACGTACTTCTTCCGTTAATTCGAAAAACTTACGATGAGCATCTTGTTCTACTAAAATGGCATCCTTTAAAGCTTCAACAAATTTGATGGAACTACCATCCATAATTGGAGGTTCTGGTCCGTCTAATTGGATAAGGATATTATCTACTTCTAATCCAACCAATGCCGCTAAAACGTGCTCAACGGTATTAATTCGAGCGCCATTGTGTTCAATTGTTGTTCCTCGCGATGTATCCACTACATAATCAACATCCGCATCTGCGATCGGTTGCCCTGGTAAGTCCACACGCTGAAATTTAATCCCGTGATTTGCAGGAGCAGGTAAAAAAGTAAGATTGGCAACTACGCCAGTATGTAAACCTACACCTGTAAGTGTTACAGCCTTGGTAATGGTATGTTGCTTATTGTTCATACGCGTTATTAAGATTCTAATCGTTTTAATAAGTCCGGCAATTGGCGCAATAAAGCGTTGCGCTTTAAATATTCACTGTTAGGAGATGCCGGTGTACCTCCTAAAATTTGGCCTTCTTTACGGACCGTTTTAGTTACTCCCGATTGGGCAGTAACAATCGTTTTATCTGCAATACTGATGTGCCCAGCGACACCCACTTGGCCACCGATAAGGCAGTTTTTGCCTATTTTAGTAGAACCTGATACGCCTGTCTGTGCTGCTATGGCTGTATTTTCTCCTACCTCCACATTGTGCGCTATTTGAACTAGGTTATCTATTTTAACTCCTTTTTTAATTAAAGTCGATCCCATGGTAGCCCTGTCGATGGTTGTATTCGCACCTACACTAACACCATCTTCTAAAACCACGTTCCCTAATTGAGGGATGGTGGTGAAAGTTCCATCTGCTTGTGGTGCAAAACCGAATCCATCGGAGCCTATAACAGCATTGGAATGAATTGTACAAGAATTTCCAATGACGGTATCGTTATAAATCACTACACCCGGGTAGATAACACAATCACTTCCAATTCGTACATTTTTTCCAATCGTCACGTGAGCGGCTACATAGGTATTATTACCTATTTTAGACCCAGCACCTACGCTAGAAAATGTGCCTAAATATACTTCTTTGCCTACTTCTGCCGTCTGTTCGATAAAGCTAGGTTGTTGAATTCCTGTCTCTTTTATGCTTGTGAATTCCTGGTATTTTTGAAGTAAAATTGTGAAGGCAAAGTAGGGGTCCTTTACCTTGATTAAGGTAGCTAAAGGCTTTTCTTTTAATACTAAATCAGTAGCTATAATGATAGCCGTAGCTTTAGATTGATAAAGAAAGGATTCGTATTTAGGATTAGCTAAGAAAGATATGCTGCCTTCTTGCCCTTCCTCTATCTTGTTAAACGTCGTAATAATTGCTGATCCATCGCCATCTACTGTACCTTGAATTAATTGGGCTATTTGGTCAACAGTAAATTTCATTCGGCAAACGATGTTTAATAGATGCGAAGAGAATATCCATTAGCTCAATTCTCCTTGCAAATATACGCTCTTTGGACAACAAAAATAGTATTTTTTTACAATCTTACTTAATGCCTGGATGGTCGGTAAATCTGATGCTTCGAGTAACTCGACAACTTGTCCTTGTTTGTCGACCATTTTGATCGTATTATCGCCCTGAACATAGGCAGCATTTGAGGTAGAACCTTCAATAACGAAGTAGGATAATTCTTCGTCGCTAATTCCGTACTCTCGTTTGATATTCTCTTCGATTTCCAGTCTTTTTGCCTTAGGAATCGGTTGAGAGCCTAATTTACAGGTGAATAATTTTCTGGCCAAAAAGTGTGTACACAAGTGCCTTAATATTTTATCACTCGAATTCTTCCACTCTTTGATGGCTGCCCATACATCATGGTCATCTAATTCTGTAAACGCAATCAATAGGTTCTCTTTCGTCGAAAATTCCTCCCAAGTATGGGTCTGTTTTAAGAATGTTTTTAGGGGGCCAGAACAGGTGAGTTTTTGGCCTTCAGAAAATAAAAATTTCGCCCTCCTTAATATTTGAATTAACATCGTTTCCGCTGCAATGGCCGTTTTATGTAGGTAGACTTGCCAATACATTAAACGTCTTGCCATCAGGAAGTTCTCGGTAGAATAGATTCCTTTTTCTTCTATGACTAATTGTTCATTATTCAAATCCATCATGCTTAATAGACGCTCAGAACCGATGAAACCTTCACGTACACCAGTATAAAAGGAATCACGGCTTAAATAATCTAAACGGTCCACGTCCAATTGCGAAGAGACTAATTGATGGAAAAATTTACGGGGATATTTATTCTCAAAAATGTCAATGGCTAGATTTAAACGACCCTTAAAATGTTGGTTCAATTTTGCCATTAATAGGGTAGATACATCCTCGTGTTTCACTTCATTTAATAAAGTGTATTCTAATACATGTGAGAAAGGACCATGCCCAATATCATGCAAAAGAATGGCAATTTCCGCGCCTTCGCGTTCTTCTGCTGAAATGGAATACCCCTTTGCTTTTAAATTATCCAATACTTGATCCATGAGATGCATCGCACCTAAAGCATGATGAAAACGGGTGTGGTGTGCACCTGGATAGACAAATTCCGCTAAACCTAATTGTTTGATTCGCTTAAGTCGCTGAAAATAAGGATGATCAATGAGCTCTAGAATTAATGGATTATTGATTTTAATAAAACCATAAATCGGATCATTAATAATTTTAGTCGGGTACATGGGATATTCTTTTCCGAAATTTAGCTAAAAAGGTTAGTATTCCTTAATTTTGTACCACATTGAATTCCTATTATGGGATGTACAATGCGGACTTGTAGCTCAGTTGGTTAGAGCATCTGACTCATAATCAGGGGGTCCATGGTTCGAGCCCATGCTGGTCCACTCTTTTTTTTTACCATACTCTTGATAAAGGAGTATGGTTTTTTTTATCCCCAAAATTGTAAATAAACCAATACTACAGCCGCTGTAGTCATTATGATGAAGGCTAATACGCCTAAAATATTGACGATTAAACTGTTTGTATGTTCCCCCATCACTTCCTTGTTATTCGCGATATGCAATATGATCGCTATCAGGATTGGAGCCGTTAAACCATAGAGAATTGCGGTGTAAATCAAGGCATCAATAGGAGAAATGCCAACATAGTTTAAGGATAATCCTAAAAATAGGGATAGCCCAATGATGAAATAAAATCCTTTTGCTTCGTGAAACTTTTTATTTAATCCTTTCTCCCAGCCAAATGTCTCAGTGAAAATATAAGATAAAGAACCACTCAACACCGGAATGGCAATTAATCCAGTTCCAATAATTCCTATGGCAAACAATAAGTAGGCCATATCTCCTGCTAAAGGCTTTAATGCCATGGCAGCTTGTTCTACCGTTTCAATCTGGTGTATTCCGCTAGAGTATAATACAGTTCCAGTCGTTAAAATGATAAAATACATCACGAATCCGGAGAAACTCATCCCAAAATCGACATCTTTTTCCATTTCTCGGATGATTTTTTTATTGACGATGAGGTGCTTTTTATCATTCATTTCTTCTACCTCTACTGATGCTTGCCAAAAAAATAGATAGGGTGAAATCGTGGTGCCTAGTATACCTACTAGTATCGCAATAAAGTCTTTGTTGAATTCAATGGTAGGAATAAAAGTAGCTTTCAAAATGGCTAAGAAATCCTGCTTATAGAGAAATGGAACAACAAAATAAACCAGCATCACAATGCACAAGTATTTTAGGATTGACGCAATTTTCTGGTAGGGTAAATAGATGATTAATCCCAATAATAAGAAGGTGAAAAAGACACTGAAATAATTTTCGCTAATGCTTGGGAACAATAAATTTCCAACAGCCCCCATTCCGGCAATATCAGCTCCTATATTTAGGATGATGGCTGGAAAGCTAAATACTAACATTAAATAAAGAATTGATTTTGAGTAGTGTTTCTTCAAATTACCCGTTAATCCCTGTTGGGTCACTATCCCGATTCGGGCGCACATTTGTTGGATAGCAGCCATTAATGGAAAAGCTATAATGGCTGTCCACAAGGTCGCTAATCCTAATTTTGCCCCAGCCTGTGAATAGGTGGCAATTCCAGATGGATCATCGTCACTCGCGCCTGTCACTAGTCCGGGGCCCAAAAGTTTCCAAAAACGACTCAGTTTTGAACTTGTTTTCATATTCAATAATCAACTACTTGGTAATTTACAAAGTATAGTCTTGCATTCAGTATATTTTTGTAGATTACACACATTACTAACCACTTAATAATGTTGTTTCTTTTTCAATCGATTTTTGTCATGACACTTTTTACAAGTTTTATGACTCCCACAATCATTTTTCTGAAATCGAAAGGGAATATATTCGCTAATCCGAATATCTATCTAGCAACGTTATTTTTCATTTCTGGTATTTACTGTTTAACCATTTATTCTATGTCTTTGGGACATAGTTTTTTATTTACAGTTCTTTTATATGGAAATTTTTCCTCTCTATATTTCCTGATTGGCCCTGTATTATTCTTTTATCTTCGGAGTTTACGAACGGGAAATACTCGATTAAGTCGTTTAGATTTAGTGCATTTTTTACCCTTCATCATCGTCTTTTTGGACACATTGCCCTATTATTTTTCACCTTATGAATACAAAGTGAGTGTGGTGAGGCAAGTGTTTAGTAATTGGACATCTATGTTCTCCATTCAATTAGGTTACCTATTTAGTACTTCAGCTCTTTATATTTTACGCCCTTTATTACTACTATTTTACACTTTATGGGGATTGTTTTATATAAAAAAGAATCAATTGTATTTTTTCAAAGCCACCGCCTTTGGGAAATGGTTATGCGCATTTTTGCTTTTACAGTTATTGATTTTTGTGGGAATGAGTTCTGTTTTTTTCGGAGTTTGGTTAGAAAATTCAGGGGGATATACTTTTTTGAATCATCCGAGCGAGATTAAATATATTTCATTAGCGGCCTACATGGTGATGGTTTGTGCGCTTTATTTCTTTCCTCAGGTGATTTATTTGAATGTCGATCGAATTAAAAGATCATTTAATCCTCAAGAAGTTTATTGGTGGAAATTGGATCAAATAGTGAATGCTTGTTACATTTTTAATAAGCCTTTTTTAAATCCAACGCTTCATTTGGATCAATTCGGTGAATTAGTTCAAGTTGATCAAAAGGAATTGCGCGATTTTTTTGAACTTTATCTTTTCACTAATTTCACAGATGAGATGAATCGGCTTCGCATTCAATTTGCTAAAAATTTGATTCAAGAGGGATGTTTGCACGTTAAATGCTTGGATACGTTGCATATCGAATCAGGTTTTTTAAATAAAAATGATTTATCGAGGTATTTTGTTGAATTTGCAGGTGAAAGTATGGAAGAGTACATGCTAAAATTTAAAAAGAATTAATATGAAAGGTATTTTCACTGGTTTGTTTTTGTTGGTTTTCGCTACTATGGCTTACTCTCAAAAAGTAGTAAGTTCTGCCATTGGGGCGGGAGGTGCCACCACGGTAGTGGATGGTAAATATTATTCCCAAATCATTGGGCAGCAAAGCGCGGTCACAGGAACATCATCTTCAGGTGGTGTGGTGATAAGACAAGGGTTTAAGCAGCCTTCTTTATTGGAGCGGAGCATTGCTGCATCTGGAATTAAGTTAAATGTGCAGGAAGAAAATCCAATCACCTACACAACCTATCCAAATCCATTTATTGATAAGTTGACAATCGGTTTCTCTGCTACTAGTACAAAGCCTACGTTTGTGGCTATTTACGATCAATTAGGAGCAGTTATTTACCAACATACGTATGAAGCTCCAATTAAGGAAATCGTATTTACTGACTTTTCCGGCATTCGTGTAGGTAAATATGTTTTACACGTTATTTCATCGGGCAAACCGTTTGCCACCACGATAGTAAAAGAATAAGTTTGTTTTTTTTCAAAAGCTGCTGTTGGACTAGATCCATCAGCAGCTTTTTTATTGTAGGCTTTGAGAGTAATTATTGAAGTTCATTTACTTTTATATCAAAACGTTAACTATGGGTTCAATTTTAGGTCTTTTCTTTCACTCCTTAGGTGGCTTTGCCTCTGGAAGTTTTTACATTCCTTATCGGAAGATTCAAGTGTGGTCTTGGGAAAGTGCTTGGATTGTAGGTGGTGTCTTCTCTTGGTTGATCGTTCCAATTCTTGCTGCCTGGTTAACGATTCCAGACTTTATGAATATCATCCAAACAATTGATTCAGATACGTTCTTTTGGACCTTTGTTTTTGGTGTTCTTTGGGGAATTGGTGGTTTGACTTTTGGGTTAGCGATGCGCTATTTAGGGATGTCGTTAGGCATGTCTATTGCCTTGAGTTTGTGTAGTATTTTCGGTGCTTTAGTTCCGCCTATTTACCGGGAAGTTGCTGGTGTAAAAGGAGATACCATCTCTCAAATTATTGGAAGTACAGGTGGTCAGGTGGTTTTGTTAGGCATAGTAGTATGTGTTTTTGGTATTTTCTTGTGTGGGAAAGCGGGGATGATGAAAGAGGGTGAGCTATCTCAAGAGCAAAAGCAAGAGACTATTAAAGAGTTTAGTTTAACCAAAGGTTTAATCGTGGCTACCATTTCTGGTTTGTGTTCTGCCTGTTTTAACTTCGGTCTTGAAGCCGGTAAGGATATGGCGGATGTGGCGGTAGCGAAGGGATGTGATCCTTTATTCCAAAACAATGTCATCTTTATTGTAGTGCTTTGGGGTGGCTTCCTAACGAATTTTGTCTATTGTATGTATTTGAATTTTTCTAACAAGACCTTTGGAGATTACCTAAATGCTTCAGCGCCATTGCGTATGAATTATTTGTTTGCGGCTGTGGCTGGCACGACTTGGTTCTTGCAATTCTTCTTCTACGGAATGGGAGAGAGCAAATTAGGAAACGGAGCAAGCTCTTGGATTCTTCATATGGCAACCATTATCATCACATCTAATTTCTGGGGACTATATTTCAATGAATGGAAAGGGGTGTCTTCGAAAACGATGAGAACGGTAATAGGAGGAATTGTCGTGATTTTGATCTCTGTTATCATTGTGGGAATCGGCAATTCGATTAAATAATGTTATCCTTAATTCATATAGATGAATTTTCTTCTACGCCTAAGTACCGTCAATTAGCGAATGCTATTATTGAGGGTATTCAAAAAGGGAAAATTAAGAAAGGAGAATTATTGCCTTCCATTAATGAGGTAAGTTTTGAGCATTATATGGCTCGAATTACAGTCGAAAAAGGGTATAATTATCTCAAGCAGCAAGGTATTATTGATTCGATACGCGGGAAAGGCTTTTATATAAAGGTCGATGAAGTGCCTCGTAACTTAAAGATCTTTTTGTTATTCAATAAATTAAGTGTCCACAAGAAGATCATTTATGATGCATTTGTTCAGTCCATTGGCGATCAGGGTTCTATCGATTTTTACATTTACAATAATGACTTTAATCTTCTAAAAAGAATAATCGAAAGTCGCGATCAGGATTATACGCACATGGTATTGATTCCGCATTTTCTGGAAGGAGAGGAGATGGCTGTTGATTTGATCAATTCATTGCCAAAAGATAAGTTGATTTTGGTTGATAAGCTTTTACCGGGTGTTCAAGGAAAGTTTGGAGCGGTGTATGAGAATTTTGAAAAAGATATCTACCAAAGTCTCCAAGAAGCGAAAGATAGATTAGTAAACTACTCATCTTTGCGTCTTATATTCCCAGCTTCAAGCTATTATCCAAAAGAAATCGTACAAGGATTTATTCATTTTTGTAGTGACTTCGCTTTTGAATACCAGGTAGTGGAATCGGTAGCAGATTTAAATGTAGAGAAAGGTCAAGCGTACATCACTGTTATGGAAGATGATTTGATATCCTTGCTTGATCGAATTAGGGTACAAGGTTTGCGCTTAGGTAAGGATATTGGGATTCTTTCCTACAATGAAACACCTATCAAACGTTTATTATTTGATGGTATTTCAACTATATCTACAGATTTTGAGGCCTTGGGTAGGAAGGCGGCTGAGTTAGTGTTAACCAATGAGCGGAATAAATACGAAAATCCTTTCGTTTATATTCCTCGTGCCTCACTTTAGACAGAATATTATTTGGCAATAATCACATTTAACAGCCTGTTTACTTTGCATTTTTGCAAAAAAAACGCCATTTTTGTAGCTTAATTATAATTATAGCGACTTTAAAACTAATTGATATAATGAGCAATTCCCCCTCCACCTTATTTGATAAAGTATGGGATTCACATGTTGTTCGTAAAATTGAGGATGGTCCAGATGTATTTTTCATCGACCGTCACTTCATTCACGAAGTAACATCCCCAGTAGCTTTTTTAGGACTTGAAACACGTGGTATTGGTGTGTTATTCCCTGAGCGTACGTTTGCGACAGCGGATCATAATACGCCCACGATTAACCAACATTTACCAGTAGAAGATCCGCTTTCAGCAAATCAATTGTTGCAATTGGAGAAGAACACCGCTAAATATGGTATTTCACACTGGGGATTAGGTAATCCTAAAAATGGAATTGTTCACGTGGTAGGGCCTGAAAATGGGATCACATTACCAGGTATGACGATTGTTTGTGGGGACTCTCACACGTCTACACACGGTGCATTCGGTGCGATTGCCTTTGGTATTGGTACTTCTGAAGTGGAGATGGTACTTTCCTCCCAATGTATAATGCAGCCTAAGCCTAAGAAAATGCGTATTAACGTAAATGGAGCTTTAGGTAAAGGAGTTACTCCAAAAGACGTAGCCTTGTACATTATCTCTAAATTAACTACTTCTGGTGCTACAGGTTATTTCGTAGAATACGCTGGGGATGTGTTTGAGAAAATGTCAATGGAAGGTCGTATGACCGTTTGTAACCTAAGTATTGAAATGGGTGCTCGTGGTGGAATGATTGCACCAGATCAAACTACATTTGATTATATCGAAGGTCGTGAGTTAGCACCGAAAGGCGCGGATTGGGACAAACAATTAGCGTATTGGAAGACTTTGAAAACAGATGCTGGTGCCTCTTTTGATGAGGAAATCACGTTCTTAGCGTCTGATATTGAACCGATGATTACATATGGTACTAATCCTGGTATGGGTATGGGTATCTCTAAAAACATCCCGAACGCAGAAGATGTGGAAGGTGGTGTTGCGACGTATGAAAAATCGTTAGAGTATATGGGCTTTGCTCAAAACGATTCAATGATCGGTAAGAAAGTGGATTATGTATTCATTGGATCTTGTACGAATGGTCGTATCGAAGACTTCCGTGCTTTTGCATCGATTGTGAAAGGCCGTAAGAAAGCGGATCATGTGACGGCTTGGGTAGTTCCCGGTTCTCATATCGTGGAAGCACAAATTAGAGAAGAGGGTATTTACGATATCTTAACTGAAGCTGGATTTGCTTTACGTCAACCGGGTTGCTCGGCTTGTTTAGCGATGAATGATGACAAGATTCCTGCTGGTAAATATGCAGTGAGTACGTCTAATCGTAATTTTGAAGGCCGTCAAGGTCCAGGATCTCGTACTTTATTAGCGAGTCCATTAGTCGCTGCAGCGGCTGCTATTACGGGTGTGGTAACTGACCCAAGAGAATTTTTATAAGATCGAATAAATACAAAGCATTATGGCTTACGATAGTTTTAATATATTGAAAAGTTCTGCTGTACCTCTTCCGATTGAGAATGTGGATACAGACCAAATTATTCCTGCTCGTTTCTTAAAAGCAACAGAGCGAAAAGGATTTGGTGATAATCTATTTAGAGATTGGCGTTATGACAAAAACGATGCCCCTAAGGCTGATTTCGTTTTAAATAACCCGACGTATTCTGGTCAGATTTTAGTGGGAGGAAAGAACTTCGGTTCAGGTTCTTCTCGCGAGCACGCAGCTTGGGCTATCTATGATTATGGATTCCGTTGTGTTGTTTCTTCTTTCTTTGCGGATATTTTCCGTGGGAATGCGATTAACGTGGGTGTACTACCAGTGCAGGTGAGTCCTGAATTCTTACATGAGATTTTTACGGCTATCGAAGCAGATCCGAAAGCGGAATTAGTGGTAAATCTTCCAGATCAAACGATCACGATTGTGGCAACCGGTGCGTCTGAGAAATTTGCGATTAACGGCTATAAGAAGAATAATTTAATGAATGGTTTCGATGACATCGATTATTTACAAGCGATGAAATCAGAAATTAGTGCTTTTGCTGAAAACCGCTAGTCTTTTGAAACGCCACATAGAAATAATGGACACGACCCTTCGCGATGGGGAACAAACCAGCGGAGTATCGTTTTCAGCCTCAGAAAAATTAACTATAGCTCAATTACTTTTGACTGAATTAAAGGTCGATCGTATTGAGATTGCCTCTGCGCGCGTATCTGAAGGTGAATTTCAGGCGGTGAAGAAGATTACATCTTGGGCTGAGGCAAATGGTTTCTTAGATAAAGTAGAAGTTTTAACCTTTGTGGATGGAGGAACCTCTGTTCAATGGATGTTAGATGCAGGGGCTAAGGTGATGAACTTATTAACCAAAGGCTCTTTAAATCACCTACAACATCAGTTAAAAAAGTCCCCTGAGCAGCATTTCAAAGAAATTGGCGAAACGATTTCCTTAGCAAAATCAAAAGGATTATCGGTGAATGTTTATCTAGAAGATTGGAGTAATGGGATGCGCAATAGTGCGAACTATGTATTTCAATACTTAGATTTCTTGCAAACGCAGCCGGTTGATCGGGTTCTTTTACCAGATACTTTGGGGATATTAACTCCCTATGAAGTTGCGGATTTTATCAAGCAGTTGATTGCTCGTTATCCTGCTACTCATTTCGACTTCCACGCCCATAATGACTATGATTTAGGTACAGCTAACGCCTTAGAGGCGGTTCGTTGTGGCGTGCATGGTCTACACTTAACGGTGAATGGCATGGGTGAGAGAGCAGGAAATGCCCCTCTAGCCAGTGTTATTGCCGTATTGAATGACTACCAGACGGACGTTAAGACCTCGGTTTGCGAAAAGTCACTTTATCGAGTGAGTAAATTAGTGGAGACTTTTTCTGGTTTCCGTATTCCGGTGAACAAGCCAGTGGTGGGAGAGAATGTGTTTACGCAGACGGCTGGTATTCATGCGGATGGAGATAAAAAGAATAATCTGTACCATAATGATTTAATGCCGGAGCGTTTTGGCAGAGAGCGTAAATATGCTTTAGGTAAAACGTCTGGAAAGGCAAATATTGAGAATAATCTAGCAGCACTTGGTATTCAATTGTCTGATCAAGATTTAAAGATAGTGACTCAGCGTATCATTGAATTAGGTGATCGCAAAGAGGTAGTGACTCAAAACGACCTTCCTTACATCATTTCCGATGTGTTGGATAGCAATGCAATTGAAGAGCGTGTTCAGGTGTTGAATTACGTCCTAACTCACTCGAAGGATTTACGTCCTTCAGTCACGCTTAAGATTTCGATTGATGGCGATGTTTTTGAGGAACATGCGCAAGGGGATGGTCAATATGATGCGTTTATGAAGGCATTAAGTATCATCTTTGAGAAGCATGGTAAAATTCTACCTGTGTTAAAGGATTATGCGGTGCGTATTCCACCGGGTGGTGATTCAGATGCGCTTTGTGAGACGATTATTACTTGGTCTAATGCCGGTAAAGAGTTAATTACAAGAGGTTTAGATTCTGACCAAACCGTGTCAGCGATTAAAGCCACCCAAAAAATGTTGAATTTGATATAATAATATAATAATGGCGAAGAAGCATATTTTAATTGTTCCAGGTGATGGAATCGGTCAAGAAGTAACCGAAGTAGGAAAAAAAGTATTGGAGAAAATCGCGGCTAAATTTGGCCATGATTTTACGTATGACGAAGCACTCATTGGTCACGTGGCGATCGAAGCAACGGGAGATCCTTTACCTGCGGAGACATTAGAAAAAATGAAGGCATCTGATGCTGTATTGTTCGGCGCAGTAGGTCATCCGAAATACGATAACGATCCTTCAGCGAAAGTTCGTCCTGAGCAAGGTTTATTGAAAATGCGTAAGGAATTAGGTCTTTATGCGAATCTTCGCCCGATTAAATTGTTTGATGAATTATTAAGTGCTTCTAGCATTAAGCCTGAAATTCTTAAAGGAGCGGATATTTTGTTCTTCCGTGAATTGACTGGGGATATTTATTTCGGAGAAAAAGGCCGTAAGAATAATGGAGATACAGCTTATGACGTGGCGGAATATAGCCGTTACGAAGTGGAGCGTATTGGTCGCAAGGCTTTTGAAGCTGCTCGCACTCGTAAGAAGCATTTAGTTTCAGTTGATAAGGCGAATGTGTTAGAATCATCGCGTTTATGGCGTGAAGTAATCCAAAAGTTAGCTCTAGAATACCCTGACGTAACGGTGGAATACCAGTTCGTAGATGCAACGGCGATGTTGTTAATCAAGGATCCAAAGCGTTTTGACGTAGTAGTTACAGCGAATTTATTCGGTGATATCTTAACGGATGAAGCTTCTCAGATTGCAGGTTCTATGGGTATGTTAGCGTCTGCTTCTATCGGTGATGGAACAGGTGTTTATGAGCCAATTCATGGTTCTGCTCACGATATTACAGGAAAAGGATTAGCGAATCCAATGGCCTCTGTTTTATCAGCAGCTCTTTTGTTAGATATTTCTTTCGGCATGAAAGCTGAATCAGAGGTAGTTATCAATGCAGTAGATCAAGTATTGAAGAAAGGTTTCCGTACAGGTGATATTGCTGATGCTACGACTGATAAATCAATGATTTTAGGAACTGATGCCATCGGAGAAGAAATTTTGAAATTGATTTAATCGAATTAACTCGTATTTTTATGCTCAGTGTCCCCGGATGCTGAGCATTTTTTTTACCTAGACATTTCATCTATGAAACACCTATTTCTACTTCTATTCGCGTTTAGCGTATTAGGCCAAAGCCCAAAAGAGAAAATCCAAGTTACCGACTTATTAAAAATTAAAACAGCCGGAAAGCCGCTTGTATCCCCGAAGGGAAATCAATTTATTTATACGGTTACGTCGATTGTAGATGATCCAGATAAGAAGAATGATTTTGTTTACCAAACTCATTTATACCTAGGTAACCTGTTGACAGGTGAATCTCGTGCTTTAACTTCTGGAAAATATTCCATCGCTTCGCCTGTTTGGAGTCCAGATGGTTCTAAAATTGCTTTTACGCGAGATATGGGCGCTAAATCACAAGTGTATGTTTTAGATTTAGCAGGAGGGGAGCCGCAGGCGATTACGAATGCACCGTTTGCTGCGTCTAACCCTATTTGGTCTGCTGATGGTAAGGGAATCTATTTTCAATCATCCTTCACCTTAAAGGAATTCCTGGTTGATTCAGTTTATAACAAGAAAGGGATGATTCCTTCTTGGACTATGGAAAAACCGATGCTTTCTGGGATTTCTAAGAAGTCCAAAGCGAATCCAAATGGCTCTATTGAGGAAGTTAGAGCTTACTTAGCGCAGAATGAAGTGGATAAAAAAGCGAAAGTGATTAACCGCTTAAATTTTCAAGAAGAAGCTTCAACAACCTCTGAATTACCTTTGCCCGCTTTATTCAAAACGACCTTAACAGGTAAACCAGAATTAGTGAATAATCCGTTCCAACGCTGGTCGGATTTCGAGATTTCAGGTCAAGGTATTATTGCCATTGTTCCAGCGGATTCTCTCGCACATCCCGATAAGGTTTTGGATTCCTATATTGGATTAAATAACAAAATAATTTATCAGAAGAAGGGTTTTAAGATGTCTAATTTAACTCTTTCTCCATCTGAAAAATGGCTAGCTTTTCAAGAAGCGACCTCAACAGGTGTACAAAATGCCTCACTAAACTTCATTTCGATTAGTCAACCGGCAAAGTCGATTAAAATTCCTTTCGATCGGGTGATTACTCAAGTTAAGTGGTCTTCAGATGAATCTAAACTCTACTTTACCGCACAAGATCAAGGAGGGGCACCGTTGTTTAGTTATGATTTAAATTCAAAAGAACTAAAGCAAATTACTGGCTATACAGAGGGTGTCTTAGGTTTTGATCTTACAAGTACGGGTTTTGTTTATGCCAAAACAGGGATTGATAATCCATCCGAAATTTATCTACAATCAGCTGCTGGAGAAAAAAGATTCACTTCTTTTAATGTGGACTGGTTAGCAACAAAAGAAATTGTAAAACCGACTAAACACACATTTACGAATGCCAAAGGTTTGAAAGTGGATTATTGGGTCATGAAGCCTGCAAACTATGTCGCTGGTCAAAAATATCCATTGGTATTAGAAATCCATGGTGGTCCATCGGCTATGTGGGGAACGGGTGAAGCCAGTATGTGGCATGAATTTCAATATTATGCAGCCAAAGGTATGGGAATCGTTTACGCTAATCCTCGTGGTTCTGGAGGATATGGCACCGACTTTTTAGCTGCTAATGTGAAAGATTGGGGTGCTGGACCTACTTCAGATGTGATGAAAGCGCTAGACTTAACCATTGCGGAAGGTTGGGCCGATACTACCCAATTAGCTGTAACAGGTGGATCCTATGCCGGTTATTTAGTGGCTTGGATTGTGGGACACACGAATCGTTTCAAAGTAGCGTGTGCGCAACGTGGTGTTTATGAATTGACCACCTTTATGGGAGAAGGAAATGCCTGGCGTTTAGTTCCCAACTATTTCGGAGGTTATCCTTGGGATAAAACTACGAAAGCGATTCTGGACCGTGAATCTCCTTATTCTTATGTTCAAAATATCAAAACACCTCTGATTATTTACCACGGCGAAAACGACTTGCGCACAGGTGTTATTCAAAGTGAAATGTTGTACAAAAGTCTAAAGATATTAGGTCGCGAGGTAGAATATGTTCGCCACCCAGGAGGTACCCATGAATTGACTCGCTCAGGTAACAACCGCCAACGCATTGATCAGATGTTGAGAACGTATGAGTTTTTCTCGCGATATCTAAAGATTCAGTAGGGGAAAGATTATAGAGTAGAGAGTATAGAGTAAAGATTTAATTAACCACCTCTACTCTATACTCTATTATCTCTAATCTGATATTTTAATTAAATCACGGTTACAAATTATTGCGTAGCACAATTTAAACTGTGATTTAATTAAAATAGCGCCAATCCTCATTCCCCTTCACCTTCAACAAGCACTGATAGATTAACTCGATTACCGCGTTCATATCGTCCTTTGCGATAGTCTCCACTGTTGTGTGCATGTATTTTAAGGGTAAGCTTATTAGGGCAGAGGCTACGCCTTCAGTAGCATAAGCGAAGGAATCGGTATCTGTTCCTGTCGAGCGTGAAACGGCTTGTCTTTGGAAGACAATCTTATTTTCTTCAGCCACTTCAATAATGAAATCCCGAACGTTGTTCTGTACTGCAGGACCATAACAGATGACAGGACCTTTACCGCATGACATATCACCTTGCGTTTTCTTGTTATACATTGGTGATTGCGTATCGTGGGTAACGTCTGTTATGAACGCTAAATCTGGTTTCAATCGACGTACGATCATTTCAGCGCCGCGTAAACCAATCTCCTCTTGTACTGAGTTTACTACGTAAAGTGTGAATGGTAATTGAATATTATTCTCTTTGATTTTTCTAGCCACCTCTGCTATCATGTAACCACCAATGCGGTTATCTAAGGCACGACCGACTAAATACTTGCCATTTAATTCCATCAATCCATCTTCGAAGGTAACCACTGTTCCTACGTGGATTCCCATTTCTTCGACTTCCTTTTTATTCGCCGCACCACAGTCAATGAAAATATCAGTGACAGCTGGAGCTTTATCTTTGGCAATATCCCTCACGTGAATCGCTGGCCAGCCAAAAACTCCTTTGATAACTTTGTCTTTCGTATGAATATTCGCTCGCATCGAAGGCGCGATTAAGGCATCAGAACCACCATTACGACGTAAGAATAAATAACCATTGTCGTCAATGTAATTAACAAACCAGGAGATTTCATCCGCATGTGCCTCAATAACAACCTTGTAGGGTTGACCAGGGTTGATGACACCTACAGCTGTTCCATAGGTATCAATGATTTTTTCATCGATGAAGGGTTTGATATAATCTAACCAAATCTTTTGGCCACTCGCCTCAAAACCAGTTGGAGATGCATTATTTAGATAGGCGTATAAAAATTCATTTGCGTTCATAAGCGGAATTAAATTTGATTTGATACTCCCAAATTTACGTTTTTATTAGTTTTTTAATAGTAAAAATGAAGGTAAAAACAGAGAAAGATTGTATTTTTGATAGATTAATAGGTCTAAGAAAATATAAATACAAGAGATGAAGAAAATAGCTGTATTTACGTCAGGAGGGGATGCACCAGGAATGAATGCCTGTATTCGTGCGATAGTTAGAGGTGCTGCCTACCATGGAGTTGAGGTTTATGGAATTGTGAGAGGCTATAATGGAATGATAAAAGGGGATATTATTCCTTTAAATTCTCAATCGGTTAGCAATATCATTCAACGCGGTGGTACTATATTAAAGTCAGCTCGTTCTAAAGAATTTATGACGGCTGAAGGTCGTAAAAAAGCATACGATAAATTACAAGAATTAGGTATCGAAGGTTTAGTCGCTATCGGCGGTAATGGTACATTTACTGGTGCTGAGATATTTTATAATGAATATAAAATACCAACAGTAGGTGCGCCGGGAACGATTGATAATGACCTTTACGGGACAGATTATACCATTGGTTTTGATACGGCGGTGAACACAGCGTTAGATGCGGTGGATAAAATTCGTGATACGGCAGATTCACATGATCGCGTATTTTTTATCGAAGTGATGGGACGTGATTCAGGTTATATTGCCATTCAATGTGCTATTGCTGGTGGAGCTGAATCTGTGATGATTCCGGAGAATTTAACTTCTGTTGATGATATTGCTGCTGTTTTGCAGAGAGGATTTGACAAGAAGAAATCTTCATCGATAGTTATCGTTGCCGAAGGAGACGAGGAAGGAAACGCTCAAATTGTAGCTAAGAATATCAAAGATAAAATGGATGAGAATTTAGATATTCGGGTGACTACTTTAGGCCATATTCAAAGAGGGGGTATTCCTACAGCTTATGATCGTATTTTGGCGAGTAGATTAGGTTTAGGTGCTCTTGAAGGCTTGTTACGTGGCGAGAAAAATGTAATGGCGGGTGTAGTAAATAATCAATTGATTTATACTCCATTCCACGATACCATTACGAAAAAGAAGCCGGTTTCAGAAGACTTAATTCGGATGGTGGAGATTTTGTCTACCTAGGCAAATCCAACAACTTTATAAATAACGAATCCTGCCATTTCCCTGATTAATTCAGCGAATTTGCTCAGATTCCGTTCTTGTGGAATTACTAGATCGAGGATACCTGAAGGGGTATCCTTTTTCTTTATATCTGCAGGGTAAACGACCACTTTAATGCCTTCTCTGATGTAGCAGGCTTTAGCTCTAGGCATGTGCATAGCGGAGGTGACAAGTACCATTTCTTCTGCCAAATAAGGGGCTAGCATTTTCTTCGTGTAAGTGGCATTCTCGTGGGTATTTCTAGCATTTTCCTCTAAATAGATATCTTTTTCAGCAACACCCATGGCGATTAATACCTCTTTTACTTTTTTGCTCTCTTGGGTATCATCTATCTTTAGCCCTTTGATATTGACGTTTCCCCCGGTGATGAGCAGTTTTTTAGCTAGACCTTTTTTATAAAGTAATAAGGGTTGAACAAAGCGATCTGCGGTTTCACCAGTTCTGTATCCTTCACCTGATCGCATCATGCCGCCGCCTAAAATGATGCACCATTGATACGGTTTTTTCAAACTGGTTTGTGGAGTTTCGTAGGCCAAATAACATTGATTTACGAACCATCCATTCGTCATCACTAACAATAAGGCGATTGTTATGGCGAGTAGACGTTTGGATAATTTGGTAAAATACGCGAATCCTAAAAGTAAAAATATCCAACATAGTGGTTGAAGTAGGAAGTCAAGTATTTTAGAAAGGATAAAAAACATTGTAAATTTGATAGTGTTGTCACAAATTTATTCTAATCTCATGAAAGTACTCGGATCGTTTCTTTTTATTTTACTATTCTCCACGTTTTCTTTTGGACAGTATGATATTCAAGGTAAAATAAAGGGACTATCTAAATCAGAGGTGTACTTAGCGCATTATTTTGGCTATAATCAACAGGTAATTAAGGATACTGTAGTTGCTAATGAGGACGGGGAATTCCGTTTTAAAGGCACCGATCAATTACCTAAAGGGCTTTACCTGATTTCATTTCTCAAGTCTAAGTATATTGATTTGGTAGTGGAAGAGCCTAATTTTTCATTCTCACTAGATACAACGAATATTTTGCAAAGTATATCTTTTCAGAATTCACCAGAAAATTCTGCTTTTTATGCTTTCCAAAAAAGGATGAATGATTTATATACCTCCATCAATCAACCTAATATAGCTCCAGCACGGAAACAGAGTCTGATAGCAGAGGTGCAGCAGTTTCAAAAGCAATGGAAGTCTTCCAATAGCCGCTTATTTGTTTCTAAGCTTATCGAGTCTTCTTTTGATCCAGAAATACCTGTCTACAGTGGCTCCTTAAAGAATAAGGCAGACACAACTAAAATGCAGCTTTTTCAATACCATTATTATAAGAAGCATTATTTTGATGGCATGGATCTAGCGGATGAAAGAATGGTTCGGACACCCTTTTTACAACGGAAATTAGAGCGTTTTTTCAAAGATTTAGTCGTTCAAGAGTCTGATTCAATTGCCAGAGAGGCTGATATACTATTAGCAAAAGCAAAGGACACCGAAGTGCGTCGGTATATCATCTATAAAATTGCAAGTACTTATGAGAATAACCCCATATTAGGTACGGATGGTGCTTTCGTTCATATAGCGGAGAAATATTACATCGGGGAACCTGCTTTATGGGATACAAGTACTGTTCGTCGAATGAAAGAACGAATAGCCATTATCAAACCTTTACTATTAGGTAAGCAATTTCCTGCGATGTATTTAACGGATGTTAACGCAAAAGAAATAAAAGTAGGGGAGTTACCTTTTAAGTATACGGTCGTTTTTATTTATGATCCTGATTGTAGCCATTGTAAGCAGGAAACACCTAAACTCGTCGCATTACAAGAATATTTCAAGTCAAAGAATGTGGGTGTGTTAGCTGCCTGTATTGGCAGAGATAAGGGGGCTTGGAAAAAGTTTCTAACCGAATTTAAATTAAGTTCTTGGGTAAATGGGATTGATATTCATATGAACCCACAATCGAATAAGGAAGAGTATTATACCGATTTTAGAAATCGATTTGATGTGTATTCTACTCCGATGGTTTATGTACTAGATGCACAAAAGAAAATTGTTGGAAAAAGAATCCCCGTGGAAAATTTGAAGGACTTCATTCAATACCTGGAGACAAGACGAAAGTAAATCTAGCGTTTTGTATATTTCTTGTTGATATACTTTTTGTGTTTTACATTCTTCTTCATTTTATAATGCGTCTTGTATTTCAGACGTGATTTTTGATAGAAGTTTCGGCTAAACTTGGGATTACTTTCAAGAGATAGTTTCTGGTATGGAATGAGCATAAGTTCGTTCTCAAATCCAACGATTTTAATTTTAACTCGTACTAATCCGATTTTCTTCAGATTTAATTTCTTAGCTGCAGCCTCAGATAGGTCTATCACGCGGCCTTTGCGGTAGGGGCCTCTGTCATTTATCCGAACGATCACACTTTTTCGGTTAGATAAATTTGTTACTTCCACCAAGGTATTAAAGGGGAATTTTTTGTGCGCGGCAGTTAAAATAGTCTTTTTTAACTTTTCACCACTGGCCGTCTTTTTGCCATAAAATGAATTAGCATAAAAAGAGGCTATGCCCACTTTTTCGTATCCTAAATCTTGTGAAAAGGTATTTAGGGATAAAAACGTGCAAATCAATAGAATTATTGATGGTATTTTTATCATTAAAAAGTGTTTGGTTTTAGTAAAGATGGCGGTTTATATTCGGATATAAAAATTTACGCTTAAACGCAGGGCTGCTTAATTCTTTTGATTTTTTTTGAGTGAATGAGAATAAATAGTAGATTTACACATTGTGAAACCATAATTTAAATACCCGTGGAAGAAAGAGATAGAGAAGAATTATTTTCTAAACGTATTAGAGCTGGAAAGAGAACGTATTTTTTTGATGTTAAGTCTACACGCTCTCAAGATTATTATATTACGATTACGGAAAGTCGCCGTCATCAAAAAGAAGATGGCTTTGTCTATGAGAAACACAAGATGTTTTTATACAAGGAAGATTTCGATAAGTTCGTAGAAGGATTAAACGAGGCAGTTAATCATGTAAAAACGGAGTTAATGCCAGATGTAGATTTTTCTTCGTTTAATAGAGATGAGGATGAGTTTGGTGGAACAGATTTAAAATGGGAATAAGTTAGCCTTAAAATATTTTAAAAAGCCTCTGAGAAATCAGGGGCTTTTTGATTTTTAGCCGTACTTTTGTGCTTTCATTTTTAAAATTACTATGGGATTAACTTGTGGAATTGTCGGATTACCTAACGTAGGAAAATCAACATTATTTAGTGCTATTTCTTCTAATAAAGCGGAAGCAGCTAATTACCCTTTCTGTACGATTGAACCGAACGTGGGGATTGTAACAGTTCCTGATGAGCGCTTAAATGTGTTAGCAGAATTAGTGAAACCAAACCGTATTTTACCTACGGTAATTGAGTTTACCGACATTGCAGGTCTTGTAAAAGGTGCCTCTACTGGTGCTGGTTTGGGAAATAAGTTTTTAGCCAATATTAGAGAAGTGGATGCCATTATTCACGTCGTGCGTTGTTTTGAAGATGAAAATATCGTTCACGTGGAAGGTCGTGTAAATCCAGTTAGTGATAAAGAAATTATCGATTTAGAGCTTCAGATTAAAGATTTGGATTCTGTTGATAAAAAGATTTCCAAAACGGAACGTGCTGCTAAAGCAGGGGATGCCAAAGCAAAAGCAGAATTAGCCGCATTACAACAATTCAAAGCAACGTTAGAAGAAGGTAAATCTGCCAGAACTGTGGTGATGGATGATGATTTACGTCAAGCTGCGATTGGGGATTTATACCTTTTGACAGATAAGCCTGTTATTTACGTGGCTAACGTAGATGAAGCTTCTATTTCTGCTGGTGGAAATCAATATGTGGATGAATTAAAAGCGAATGTGGCACCTGAGAATGCGGAAGTGGTGGTAGTTTGTGCGGCCTTGGAAGCGCAAATTGCTGAAATGGAAGATATGGATGATCGTGCGATGTTCTTGGAAGAATATGGTTTGAAAGAATCAGGTTTAGATAAATTGATTCGTAGTTCGTATCACTTATTAAACTTGATTACGTACTTTACAGCGGGTGTTCAAGAAGTTCGTGCTTGGACGATTCAAAAAGGCTGGAAAGCTCCCGCGGCAGCAGGTGTGATTCATACCGATTTTGAACGTGGTTTTATCCGTGCGGAAGTGATTAAATTAGCTGATTACGTTGCTTACAAAACAGAAGCAGGATGTAAAGAAGCAGGTAAGTTAAGTGTGGAAGGTAAGGAGTATGTGGTACAAGATGGAGACATTATGCACTTCCGCTTTAACGTATAAACCTAAGGCATAACTCCTGACTCATTCCCTCCGGACTATCGACTAGCGACTATTGACTAGTCTACTGTCCACTGACTACTGTCGTATATCCCACCAAAGAATCATATCTGGTTCCTGGTTTTTGGAAGTAAACGAGTATCTCGTATATATTTTCGGTTTGAGAATAATTTCCCTCTAATGTCGTGTTAGAGGGATTTTTGCTTTTATACTGGTAATTATAAATGCCTTGTTTTAGTAAAGCGGTATGTTCAAAATAGCCTGTAGATGAATTCAATTGAAGGGCTGATTCTAACTGATAATCATTAAAACCACCGATTAGAAATAGGGACTGAGGGGTATCAATCGGCTTTAATTGGAAAGTGCATTCGACATAATCCGCGTATAAGGGATTGTCTCTATTCTCATAGGATTCGATGGCGAAAGCACCATTCAAATCATTTCGTTGAATATAGGGGTAGAGGCCTTGAGCTTGTTCTACTTGTGTGCTAATTCGATTAATCTTTTCACCTGTTTCAATGTGATCAACAAAGTTTAACTTTTGTTGTGAGCTTCTTAGATCAATCAATCTAAATTCATTGGAACCAGGGAAGGCATTCTCTTGGCTGAAGAAGGGGAAACTTAGCGTGTTGTCTTGCTGATTAAATTGTCCTACTGGGAGTTTTTTTAGCAAATTGGTAGATTGATGGTTTTGGCGAATTTGGATAGATAATTGATCATCTCCCGTAAAATTTAAAAACGGAGGTATGTTTAATTTGAAATCTACGCTTTGATGACTTGCCCGTAGGTTATTTGTTTTCGCATAGGAAATTTGAGGGTTAACACGAATAATTTGTTCCGCCACTGAAAAACGAACACACAAAACGGTGTCTTTCTTGTTTCGCTTGTTATACACCATCGCGACATAATTGCCACTGACTTTTACGGCAGGAAGAGGAACTGTATAATGTAGATAAGGTACTTTTGTGCCGATGGATGATTCCGGATTGCGAAGGGGAATATCATTGAAATCTTGTAAGTATTCAATATCGGAAAGGGGGGATGGTTTCCAATCAGACTGGCAATGGATTAATCTGAAATAGTAGTTAGGGTAATTCAGGCCTAAATCATCGAATTGAAGCGTTGAGTTTTGCTCTGATCCTAAATTAAGAACTACATTAGGATGTAGGAGGACATCTGAATTTTTGACAAAAGCCGTCTTGATATACGGATGGTGAATTTTGGTCTGAATTTGGCCTATTCCTAATAAAGGAAGACCTATTAAAAGCAAAAGCGATAAATAGGTCTTCATGTGATTTAAATTAAAGCTTCCCAGGATGCAGTCGTTGATGATAACTTCTCCTTTTCAGCAGCTAGATCTGCTTCTAATTTCTTCAATCCCGTGTAATCCGCGGCATTAGCTAAATCGACCATTTGGGCTTCGATAGAGGCGATGTTATTTTCTATCACCATAATTTCTGCTTCTAACTTTTCAATTTGTTTCGCTTGATTTGGTGTCTTTGCCTCTACAGGTGCTAGTTCCGGCTTTGGTTTTGCTACGGATTTTGCAGCGACTGGTTTTGATGTTTCGCGTGTGGCCATCCAAGTCTCGTACTCATCGAAAGTGCCTGGATATTCTTTGATCTCATGATCTTCAATGTACCAAATCTTATTCGCTATGTTAGTCACAAAATAGCGGTCGTGGGAAACGACTACATAGGTTCCTTCGTACTGCTGCAAGGCCTGAATCAGAATGTTAACTGATTGCATATCCAAGTGATTCGTCGGCTCATCGAGTAAAAGGAAGTTCGCCTCTGAAATTAATACTTTGGCCAAGGCTACGCGTGATTTTTCCCCGCCAGAAAGTACTTTAATTTTCTTGAAGACTTCTTCGCCAGAGAATAAGAAACAGCCTAATACGGAACGTAATTCCATCTCTGTTTTAGTCGTTCCCGTAGCCTTCAATTCTTCAATTAGGGTATTTTCTACCGTTAAACTTTCTAACTGGTGTTGTGCAAAGAAGGATTCGATGACATTATGTCCCGTTCTTCTTTCACCTTCGATTTGTTCTGTACCTGAAATGATACGTAGCAAAGTTGATTTACCTTTACCATTTGCTCCAATTAGGGCAATTTTGTCACCTCGGTTGATGGTTGCAGATGTATTTTTAAGGATTACTTTCTCTCCAAAAGCTTTAGAAATATGTTCTAAGAATAGAATAAAGCGTCCAGGTTCTGTTCCAAAATTGAACTTGAAGTTTACTTTCGCTTTTTCATCAATCACATCGTCAATGATGTCAATGCGATCGAGTGCTTTCACTCGTGATTGAACCTGTCTAGCTTTCGATGCTTTGGCTTTGAAACGTTCAATAAATCGCTCCGTTTGACGAATTTGAGCCTGTTGGTTTTCAAATGCGCCTTTTTGTATCTCATTACGCAATGCCTTTTCCTCCATGTAGAAGGAATAATTGCCAGGATAAAGGGTGATTTTAGCTCCTGAAACTTCGGCAATATTATCGATGGTACGATCTAGGAAATAACGATCATGAGAAACAACAACAATGGAGCCCTCGTAATCGTGAATATATTTCTCAACCCATTCAATAGACGGTAAGTCCAAGTGGTTAGTAGGCTCATCAAGTAGGAGTAGGGCAGGTTTCTGAAGCAAAAGTTTGGCTAACATAACGCGCATTCTCCATCCTCCTGAAAATAATTTCAAAGGGCGGTGTAAATCATCTGTACTAAATCCAAGACCCTCTAATATCTCTTCCGTACGTGATTGGATCGTATATCCATCTAAACGTTCGAAATCTTCTTGAAGTTTAGCTAATAAATCGATGTCTTTGTCTTCATAATTTGTTTCCATCTTATGAAGCACTTTATCAATCTCTTTCTGAAGTTCTAATTGCTTCTCAAAAGCTTGCATGGCCACATTCAAGATGCTATCATCTGTTTGATAGGACAATAAATCTTGATTTAAAAACCCAATTGTACAATCACCTGACTTGGAGATAGTACCACCATCTGGTGTGTATTCTCCTGAAATCAGACGTAATAAGGTAGACTTTCCTGTGCCATTGGCACCGATTAAACCGATTTTAGTCTTAGGCTTGATATGCAAACTTGCGCCTTCGTATAAAGCGCGACTTCCGAAATAGAAGTTTAAATTAGATATTGATAACATGTTACAAAGATAGCCGTTTTCTTGCATTTAGACCACCCAAATGTGGACATTTGACTAATTCTTCTAATCCGGAATAACTTACGTCTGTTTTTGTATAACCTAAAGCTTTAGACAAGGCCATTGTACGGTTATTATCACCCATAGACCACTCAATGTCGTCCATTGTCATTTGGCAAGGATGTTCATAACCGCACGCATGTGTTATTTCAGCAATCTCTTTGACTAAAGTATAGTGATACCGGTAATAGCGTTCACTTTTTAAGGTCACATCTATTCCTGCCTGTAACCACTTATTCGAAGTGGCAATACCGGTCGGGCAATGGTTGGTATGGCATTTTTGGGCTTGAATACAACCGATCGACATCATGGCTTCGCGTGCAATGTGAATACTATCAGCACCCATGGCAAAGGCCATTAAGGCTTTTTCAGGAAAACCTAGCTTACCAGAGGCAATGAAGAAGATTTTATCTGTTAAATTATGACGCTGAAAGATTTGGTAAATCTTTGCAAAAGCAAAGGTAAATGGCATCGAAACGTGATCTGCGAAGGCATGAGGTGCAGCACCAGTACCGCCTTCACCGCCATCAATGGTTATAAAGTCCGGACCTTTATCTGTTTTAGCCATGAAGGCAGCTAATTCTTCCCATTGCTCCAGCTTACCAATGGCAGATTTAACACCGACAGGCAAACCTGTTTCAGTTGCCATGGCTTCAATAAAGTCGACCATTTCGGGTACATTGGAGAATTCAGAGTGAAATGCGGGTGAAAAGGCATCCTTGTCCATCGGTATATGGCGAATTTCGGCGATTTCCTTATTGATTTTAGACTTTGGAAGCATTCCCCCTTTACCAGGTTTAGCCCCTTGTGAAAGTTTTAATTCAATGGCTTTGATACAGGGATTGTCTGTTACTTTTTGTTTCAGTTTTTCCATCGAAAAACGACCATCTAGTTCCCTAACGCCAAAATAAGCAGTTCCAATGTTTAACATGACATCAGCACCGTTTTGGTGATAAGGTGATAAAGAACCCTCTCCGGTATTGTGGTAACATCCTGCTAATAAGGCGCCTTTATTTAAGGATTCGACGGCTTTAGCCGAAAGTGACCCGTAGCTCATTCCGGATATATTCACAATTGAATAAGGTCTGAAAGGTTTAGCCCGTTTGTGGTATAAACCGATTACTTTAGCAGCCGGTAAAACACCTGGATTTTGATGGTAAAGATGGTCCTTAGCAGGATTATAGCCCATCATCGCATTTTTGATGAAGATATAACCGGGAGAGCTGAAGTCTTGATCAGTTCCAAAACCTTGTAAGTTATTTTCGTTCTTAGAAGAAGCATAAATCCAAGAACGTTCTTGTCGATTAAAGGGTAATTCTTCCCTGTTATTGGCGACAATGTATTGCCTTAATTCAGGACCAATACGTTCTAGCCAATACCTGAAGTGCCCCACGATGGGGAAGTTGTGTGTAATGGTATGTGCTTTTTGAATGAAAACGTCACGAATGATGACGATGGCTACAATGATAAGTAACCAAAACCAGGCGGAAGATAGTAAGTTCATTGTTGATGTAATTTTGATTCAAATTTAGGTGCATTTTGGCAATATTATTACCAATAGTTCTAATTATCTTTGTGGTTTAGTTTATACTATGCAGGCAGATTATCATTTATTAAAAAAATACGTGGCCTCTGTTTTTACAGCGATAGGTTGTAGTGAACAAGATGCCGATTTAGCTTCCGATGTCCTCGTGTCTGCGGATGCGCGGGGTATTGATTCGCATGGCGTGGCTCGTTTAGCTGGTTATGTGCGTCTCTATGATCACGGCAGATTAAACACAAAACCTCAGGTAAAAGTTTTACATGAGACACCTTCTACTGCTACTTTAGATGGTGATAGAGGCTTAGGGCTTGTCGTGGCGCCTAAAGCTATGGAGATTGCCTGTGAAAAAGCGGCACTAGCTGGTACAGGATGGGTGGCTGTTCAGAACTCAAATCACTTCGGAATTGCGGGTTATCACGCCATGAAGGCGCTACCTTCCCAAATGATTGGTTGGGCAATGACGCATGCAGCTCCGCTTGTGACTCCAACCTTTTCAAAAGAGAAATTATTAGGCACGAATCCTATTGCTGTCGCGATTCCTGCTAAAGAGGAGCCCGCTTTTGTGGCAGATTTTGCCTCTACAGCAGTGGCGTATGGTAAATTAGAGATATTACAACGTAAAGGTTTAGACACGCCTGATGGCTGGGTGCAAGATGCGAATGGAGATCCATGCAATGATGCTTTTGCCATTAAAAATGGAGGAGCTTTATTGCCATTAGGGGGTGATCGCGAGCATGGTTCGCACAAAGGCTATGGTTTAGGCGCCATTGTCGATATATTGTCTGGGGTACTTTCTGGGGCAAATTTTGGACCTTGGGTTCCTCCATTTGCAACAGCAGGTTTTATGCAAGCTGGTGAAACAGTGGGGAATGGGACAGGGCATTTTCTAGGTGCCATGCGTGTAGATGCCTTTAGGTCTGCTGAAGATTTTACACAGGATATGGACAAATGGATTCGTCGTTTTAGATCTGCCAAAGCCGTAGACGGAAAGCAAGTGCTAATTCCTGGTGATCCTGAACGTGAATTAGAGGCTATTCGCCTAATGGAGGGTATTCCTCTTTTAAACCCGGTTGTGGAAGATTTAAAAACCTTATCCACCCGCTTTAACTTAGATTTTAAAATTGATTAATATGGTTACGAATAAACGTATCAAAATATTCATTCTGTTATTTAGCTTGGTTTCAGCTATGTTCTCCTATTATGTTTGGCAGGTTTTTAAAACGCCAAATTTTAATGTAGAAGCAAATAAGCCTTTTGAATTATTTATCCCTCAAAAAGCTACTTACGAATCTGTTTTAGATACGTTGAAGAAGCATGATATCGTGCGCGATCAATTGAGTTTCCGCTTTTTAGCTAAAGTTCTAAAGTACCCAGATAAAGTACGACCAGGGCGTTATATCATTCACAGCGAGATGGGCAATTGGGAACTGCTTCGTAAACTAAGAAATGGACGTCAGGATGCTTATAAAGTGGTTATTAATAACTTCCGTTTAAAAGAAGATATTGCTGGTCGAATTGCGCATCAGACAGCTTATGATTCTGCTGCGATTTATGCCGTTCTTGATTCAACGGAGCTCATGCAAAAATGGGGTTTTGATGCAGAAACTAGCCCAGCGATTTTTGTGCCTAATACCTATGAGGTGAATTGGACGACAACTTTCCCTGAGTTTTTGGAGAAGATGAACAAAGCTTATACGAAGTTTTGGACGTCAAAAAGAAAAGAGGAAACACAGAAATTAGGTTTAACACCTGTTCAGGTTTCTATTTTAGCCAGTATCGTTTATGGTGAATCAAAAAATTCGAAAGAACAAGCGCGTGTAGCGGGTGTTTATTGGAATCGACTTCAGGCCAATATGCCACTTCAAGCTGATCCTACGGTAGTTTTTGCCTGGAAAGATTTTACGATTAAGCGTGTAACTAGTAAGTATACGGCATTAAATTCTCCGTATAATACCTATAAAAATACGGGCTTGCCACCGGGGCCTATTTCGATTGTTTCGGGTGATGTGATCGATCGAGTGTTGAATTTAGAACACCATGACTACCTCTATTTCTGTGCTAAGGCTGATTTTTCTGAGAATCATGCTTTTGCTGTTACCTATGAGGAGCACATGAAGAATGCCGCAGATTACCAAAAGGCATTGGATAAAAACAAAATTCACTAATATGCTGACTCATAGCGTCTTTTATCGAGTGTGTTATGCGGATACGGACCAAATGGGCTATGTCTATTATGGCAATTATGCTCGTTTCTATGAGATTGCTCGAGTGGAGACATTACGGAATATTGGTGTGAGTTATAAGGTGTTAGAGGATGCAGGTATAGGTTTGCCAGTATATGAGAATTATTCAAAATACCACGCACCAGCCTTATATGACGACTTATTGAGAGTTGATTGTACCTTGGTCAAAATGCCTTCTGCTCGTATTGAGTTCGAATATCGAATTTATAATCAGTTAAATGAGTTGCTACATGAAGGAAAGACTACCTTAGTCTTTATGGATTTAGCATCAAAAAAAGTAGTGAAAGCCCCTGAGTGGTTGATTTCAGCTATTATTGAAAAGAAAAGTGATGCTTAGAAGGGTTTGGAAAGAGGTTAGGTTGTTTTGGAAGGACTGCGAGGAACATTATATTCTCGCAAGGATTTTGACGATTCTGTATAAAAAAATATTTCATTTCGATATTGATGTAAGAGCGGCTGCGGTGGCTTATAACTTTACGTTGGCGGTATTCCCGACCATCATCTTTTTGTTCTCTCTATTAGCGTACATCCCAGTCGATAATTTTGATATCAAAATGGTGAATTTTTTGAAGTCCTCGATTCCGAAGAATTTGCAAAAGGATTTCACCGAATTATTGTTGGATTTGATCCGAAAGAAATCGGGAGGTGTATTGTCATTTGGGTTTCTTTTTGCCCTTTACGCTTCTACAAGTGGTATTCAGGCATTAATTAGGTCATTTAACTTGACGTATAGAACTAAAGAAAACCGAGGTCTAATTAAGGAGCGCGTAATAGCCGTTTCCTTAAATTTCCTGTTGACCTTTGTTTTGATTACCGCTTTCTCCGTGTTTATCGTTGGTAAATTGGTGATTGGGTATCTGAAAGGGAAGGGACTTATTGATTATGATTTCAATTTTTATTTATTGAATGTTCTGACCTACTTCCTCATTTTTGCCATCTTCTTTTTGACGATTTCAATCATCTATTATTATGCACCGGCTATCACGAAACGATGGAAGTTTTTCAATGTAGGATCCATTACAGCCTCTATTTTGACCATTTTAGTGACGAATTTATTCTCCTATTATTTGGTGAATTTTGCGAGTTATAATAAGGTCTATGGTTCCATTGGATCATTAATTGCTTTAATGGTTTGGCTTTATTTTATCGCGCTGATTTTGCTCGTAGGCTTCGAGATTAACGCGAGTATAGATCAGGTAAAAGAGGAAAAAGAAGAAGCAGAAACGGATTATTTTTTCGAATAATATGGCAGAATTAATTCGTTTGTACGATAAGAATAACAGTCAATCTACGCTAGATGAGATTGTAAAAGCCCTGGATAAGGATGCGGTGATTATCTATAAAACGGATACCATGTATGCCTTGGGATGCCATATTAATTCGACGAAGGCTGTCAACCGCATCTGTGAAATTAAAGGAATTCAAGCCTCTAAGAACAGATTCTCCTTTATTTGTGCTGACTTAAGTTCGATTGCTAATTATGCCAAAGTCTCTGATTTCGCTTTCAAGACGTTAAAAAGATACCTTCCTGGTGCGTATACTTTTGTCTTGCCAGCTAGCAGCAAGGTGCCTTCTATTTTAGTTCAAGGCAAGAAAACAGTGGGTATTCGTATACCTAATTATCAACCAATTCTTTCCATTGTCGAATTATTAGGATCGCCTCTTTTGACGACATCTTTGCCTCAGGAAGATTTAGATTTAGAAGATTATACGGATCCTAGTTTGATTTTTGATCGCCTCGGTCATGCCGTGGATTTAATCCTAGATGGTGGAGTGGGTGGTTATACCCCATCGAGTGTTATCGAAATTAAGGAAGACGAATTCGAGATTATTCGGGAAGGAGCAGGGGATTGTTCTGATTTCAATTAAGACCACTTCAGGCTTAATTTCTCCGGTTTAGTGTGCTTCCAACGTCTGTGTGACCACAAATACTGTTCTGGATATGCATTAATGGATTTTTCTAATCTTCTAGCAAATCGCTCAATTATTTCACCAGGGACAAGTTCATCGAAAGGTACATTGGCTAATAATTCATAGGTCATCGTGTACTTTCCTCTTTTTGTTCGTATTAATTCTGCAAAAACTACTGGATATTGATAGTCTCTAGCAAAGCGTTCCATTCCTGTAAAGAAGGCCGTATCTTGATGCAAAAAAGTAGTCCAATAGGCTGATTCAGGCTTTTGAGGAGCTTGATCCGCAGCTAAACAAATGACACGCGGGATATCTTTTCTTTCTCTTGTTAAAAGAACAGATTCTCTTTTTTCCAATAATACCACATGGCCAAAACGGGACCTTACTTGTTTCGTAAACTCGTTAAAAGTAGGATTATTAAGTTTTTGGTAAATCACATCATGTGGATTCTTACTTAAAGCTAAACGATGGATGGCCCATTCCCAGTTTCCTTGGTGGCCTGCAACTAAGATGACTGGAATCCCTTTGTTAATAAAATCAGTAACTATTTCTTCATTTTTAATCTCAAAACGGGCTAACATTTCCTCCTTAGAGATGGAAACACCTTTGAAAAATTCGACTAATTGGTCTGTTAGGTATCCGTAAAATTGATAAGTCAGCTGGTTAATTTCTTTATCTGAGGCCTTTGGAAATGAATTTCTTAGATTTCCTTGAATGACTTTTTTACGGTAAGGAATGAGGTAATAAAAGAGGAAAGCACAAAAGGAAGCGAAACCATATAACAGGGACAAAGGTAATTTGCCAATTAGTTTGTACAGAAACAGGGGAGACGCTTTCATTCTTATTATCTTTGTTCTTTCGAATCACAAATATCCGATTTATTTTTGGGAATGCACATTGAGCTTCATTATTTACCAAGTCTAGAATACATGTCGCTTCTACTTCAGAATCCAGACTTGGTATTCGAGGTCGAAGAGAATTTCCCTAAGCAAACCTATCGGAATCGCTGTCTTATTTTAGGGGCTAATGGTGTGGAACGTTTAACCATTCCAGTTGTGCATGTCTCTGGTCAGAAAATAAAAGCGAAGGATATTCAAATTGATTATTCCCAAAACTGGATGAAACAGCATCTAGGTGCCATTCAAGCCGCTTACGGTAACGCTCCCTATTACGAATATTTTGAGCCTTATTTAAGCCAGATTTTTGCAAGAAAAAGGAATTTTTTAGTAGATTTAAATATTGAACTTTTAACTTTTGTTTATCGAATTTTAGATACTCCATTCGAGTACACAAAAACGGAAGGTTTTGGAGAATTTGAAGGTGAAAGTTATTTCAATGAGATTAATGCTAAAAAAGATTGGACAGAACGTTCAATCTATGTTAGTAGATCTTATAGGCAATGTTTTGGGTCGGAGTTTGTTCCAAACCTGTCTATTATTGATTTATTAATGAATCACGGAAAAGAGTCCTTGACTTTTTTGAAGTAAAAAGGAACAATTTAGGTGTTCAAATGGTTGAATCACCAAATTGAAGATATAAATAGAACGATATGGAGGCTAAATTTTCGAATAAAGTGAAGGAAGTCATCTCGCTAGCGAGAGAAGAGGCGTTGCGTTTAGGTCACGATTACATCGGGACTGAACATTTGATGCTGGGGATGATTCGAGATGGTCAAGGACCTGGTATTGATTTATTATTGCGTTCAGGTGTTTCTTTGGATTCTTTACGCCAAAGTATCGAACATTCAACCGCTTCCACTACCCGTTCTTCCTTTGATCGGGAGAATATGTTAAATATCCCATTAACTAAGCAAGCTGAGAAGGTGTTGCGTTTGACGTATTTAGAGGCTAAATATTTCAAAACCAATGTGGTAGAGACAGATCATTTATTAATGGCTGTCTTACGTGATGAGGATAATGTGGCGACACAGATTTTGGAGAAATACCAAGTATATTACGATTTAATCAAAGAAATGGTGGAATTCCAATCAGGAAATGGGCAAGGAGCAAATCCCAAAGCCAGCTCTGATACGGATGATAACGACGATGATTCACGTCTTTACAGCGCTGGATCAGGTTCAGCGGGTTCTTCAGGCGCAAGTGCTGCTGGAGCAAAACCAGGAGAGAAAAGTAAAACACCTGTTTTAGATAATTTTGGCCGTGATTTAACTAAAATCGCGGAAAATGGGAAGTTAGACCCTATCGTGGGTCGTGAGAAAGAAATTGAGCGTGTTGCTCAGATTTTATCTCGTCGCAAAAAAAATAATCCTATACTGATAGGTGAGCCAGGTGTAGGTAAAACGGCCATTGCAGAAGGTTTAGCTTTGCGTATTGTGCAGAAAAAAGTATCTCGTGTGCTTTTTGGTAAGCGCGTTGTTACCCTAGATATTGCCTCATTAGTGGCTGGCACGAAATACCGTGGTCAGTTTGAGGAGCGTATGAAGGCGGTGATGAACGAGTTAGAGAAATCGACTGACGTCATCTTATTCATTGATGAATTACATACGATTGTGGGTGCTGGTGGAGCATCAGGTTCACTGGATGCATCGAATATGTTTAAGCCAGCTTTAGCTCGTGGAGATATTCAAGTGATTGGTGCAACTACCTTAGACGAATACCGTCAGTATATTGAGAAAGATGGAGCATTAGCTCGTCGTTTCCAAACAGTGATGGTGGATGCTACGACAGTGGATGAAACCATTGAGATTCTACATAACATTAAAGATAAATACGAAGATCACCATCACGTTATCTACACGGAGGAATCGATTATTTCAGCTGTGAAGTTATCGGATCGTTATATTTCCGATCGTTTCTTACCGGATAAGGCGATTGACGTATTAGATGAAGTAGGTGCTCGTGTACACATTTCGAATATCAATGTTCCAGAAGATATCGTTGCGTTAGAAGGCCAAATTGAAATCGTAAAGAAAGAGAAAAACCAAGTGGTGAAGTCTCAGAAATACGAGGAAGCGGCTCAATTACGTGATCGCGAGAAGAAATTAATTGATCAATTAGAGCAATCTAAGGCCGCTTGGGAAGAGGATTCGAAGAAGCAGAAATTCACGGTAACAGAAGAAAATGTGGCCGAAGTAATTGCACAGATGACGGGTATTCCTGTTAATCGTGTGGCGGCTAAAGAAGGAGAGAAATTATTGTTGATGGAGGAAGAGTTGTCTAAACAAGTAATTGGACAGCCGGATGCTATCAAGAAATTAGTAAAAGCCATTCAGCGTACGCGTGTAGGATTAAAAGATCCTAAGAAACCAATTGGTTCGTTTATCTTCTTAGGCCCTACGGGTGTAGGTAAGACGGAGATGGCGAAAGTATTAGCTACGTATTTGTTTGACAAAGAAGATGCTTTAGTTCGTATCGATATGAGTGAATACATGGAGAAATTCAGTGTATCTCGCTTAGTCGGAGCGCCTCCGGGATATGTAGGCTATGAAGAAGGGGGACAGTTAACGGAGAAGATTCGCCGTAAACCTTATGCAGTAGTTCTATTGGATGAGATTGAAAAAGCGCATCCAGATGTCTTCAATTTATTGTTACAAGTTTTAGATGATGGTATTTTAACGGATGGTTTAGGTCGTCGCGTTGATTTCAGAAATACGATTATCATCATGACATCGAATATTGGGGCGCGTGACTTGAAAGATTTCGGTTCTGGTATTGGATTCTCTACGAAATCTAAAGTGGATAACTTAGACGAGTATGCGAAGACAACCATTCAAAACGCGTTGAAAAAGGCGTTTGCTCCGGAGTTCATTAACCGTTTAGATGATATCATTGTCTTCAATTCGTTAGAGCGTCCAGCGATTCATCAGATCATCGATTTGATGTTGACTAAATTAAAGAACCGTTTAGCTAATCTTGGCTTTGAAGTAGAATTAACCGAAAAGGCGAAGGACTTTATGGCCGATAAGGGTTATGATCCTCAGTACGGTGCTAGACCATTAAATAGAGCGATTCAAAAGTATTTAGAAGATGCTTTAGCAGAGGAAATATTGAAAGGTGCATTAGCTGAAGGGGAGTACATTGTGGCTGATTTTGAAGAGGGGGCAGATGCCTTGACTTTGGCCAGAAAAACAAGAAAAGAATTAACCAAACAAAAAAAATAATATGTCATTAGTACAAAACAAGGTCGTTTTAGTGACAGGTGCCTCACGTGGTATCGGTCGGGCTATCGCGACAACTTTTGCAAAAGCTGGCGCAAATGTCGCTTTTACTTATTTATCCTCTGTTGAAAAAGGACAAGCTCTAGAGCAAGAATTAGCTGCTTTTGGTATCACGGCGAAAGGTTATCGTTCTGATGCGTCTTCTTATACAGAGTCAGAAAAGTTAGTAGAAGATGTGTTAGCAGATTTTGGAACGATTGACATTTTAATTAATAATGCAGGTATTACACGCGATGGTTTATTGATGCGTATGTCTGAAGAGCAATGGGATGAGGTTATTCGGGTGAATTTGAAATCTATTTTCAATTTGACAAAAGCAGTGACTAAGCCGATGATGAAAGCTAAATCTGGTTCGATCATCAATATGACCTCTATTGTGGGAATTAAAGGGAATGCAGGTCAATCGAATTATGCGGCCTCTAAGGCAGGTATCATCGGTTTTACTAAATCGGTTGCGCTGGAATTAGGTTCTCGTAATATTCGTTGCAATGCGATTGCTCCCGGTTTTATTGAAACCGAGATGACGGAGGAATTAAACGAGGCTGCTATTGAAGAATGGACAAAGTCAATCCCGATGAAAAGGGGAGGTCAAGCATCAGAAGTAGCTGATGTGTGTTTATTCTTAGGTTCTGATATGAGTTCCTATGTAACGGGTCAAGTGATTTCTGTGAATGGGGGTTTATTAACCTAGTTTGAATTGACAACATAATTAGGCCTCAGTCTTTTCGTTAAAGATTGAGGTCTCTTTTTTTTATGAGGATTTATCTGTTTTTTCTGGGCTTTTTATTTCTTTCCTGCGCTAAATCAATCGTTCCGGCGAAGGTGATTAGTAAATCTACCTATGTTGACAAATTCCCGCCGATAAAACCAAGTTTAACGACGGTGGATTTTGCTTTATCTTATGATAGTTTATTCGCTTTAAGTCAGTTGAAGTCAGGTTCAGTTTTATTTCAAAACACGGAGCCTTCCGCAGTTTTGGATTTCCCCTTAGATATTCGTCTTTTAGGTCCTATTAAGGCTCAGTCACTAGCTAAGGATGAGGTTAAAATTATGCTGCCGGTACGTATGCAAGCAAAACCAGAACTAGCCGGTATTTCTGCAGGAACCGTTTCAGGTGACTTAGCGATGAATGTTCAGCTGAAATGGGATTTAGCAGGTTTAAACACGTTGCAAATTAGAGAGGCGAATTATGATTATAGTTGGCTTCAAAAGCCTTCTGTTAAAGTATTAGGGTTCCCAGTCAATGTTTCAGGTGTAGTAGATCAATTATTTAACCAAAAGAAACCGCTGGTTATTTCACAAATGCAACAATCTTTGAATGCAAGTATAAAAACAACGGTAACTAAACCCTTGTTATTTCAGCGTTTCTTTTCAGATATCCCGGCAGGATATCGTTTAGAACCTGTACCGAATTCTGCCTTTGATATTCGAAATTGGGAATTCACTTCGGGTGGTGTGAAAGGTCAGGTACGTTATTTCGGTGGGTTGCGAATTAAGTCAGGTGTACCGATTCAAACACCTATTTTAATTCCAATCAAAGACCTCTCGTCAGTAGTTTCTACCTCTGTTCTTCCATTTCAGTATCAATTATCGGGACCAGAGATTGTAGCGTTTCTCAAACAAGGTAACCCTAAGTTGAAAGGGGAGGCTAATTTAGTGTTAGGTTCTTCTGGAATGATTTTCAAGCTGGAGAAATTCAAAGGCAAATCCTCTCAAATAGAAGCCAATTTTGATTTTGTTTTATATCCAGACCATAGTCTAGGTATCCAAATTATTGATAGTCGCTTGCGTGGTTTAGGTTTTCCAACCTCGCTATTTACGCGTAAAATTCAACGCAAATTGCAGGCTCAGGCGGCTAATTTCCGTTTTCAGCCTTCTTCTTTATTAAAACGCATGCCTTCCTCGATTTCATTGCAAAAGGGAGGTGCATTACGTTTTCAAAAGATTTATTTTGATTCTACTTCTGTCTTGATTGAAGGGGCTTTAGAAGGAAATTGGTCTTTGGCCAAATAAAATCCTACCTTTGCCTCAGAGAAAATAGACTATCCTATCGCTTTTTAAAGAGGAAAGTCCGAACAACATAGAGCAGCGTGCTTCCTAACAGGAAGGGGAATCTTCGGATTCTACAGCAAGTGCCACAGAAAATTACCGCCTTCGGGTAAGGGTGAAAAGGTGGGGTAAGAGCCCACCGCTGATTTGGTGACAAAACAGGCATAGGTAAACCTCACGCGTTGCAAGATCAAATAGGCTAGCTGCCGCAAGGCAAAAGGGTGGCTCGTCCGATGCTAGTGGGTAGATTGCTACAGATAAACAGTGATGTTTGTCGAAGATAAATGATAGGACGGTGGGTAACCACTGACAGAATTCGGCTTATCGGTTTATTTTCTCTATTTCTTTGTTTGAAATGAATGCAAAATAGTTTAATTTTGCAGACTATTTATAAACCCGAGGGACGGGATCCCTCACAAACCCATATATAATGGCTGTTAAAATCAGATTAGCGCGTCGTGGACGCAAGAAGTTAGCGATGTTCGATGTTGTAGTTGCGGATGCTCGTGCACCACGTGACGGACGTTTTGTTGAAAAAATCGGAACATACAACCCTAACACCAACCCAGCAACTGTCGTTTTAAACGAGAAACAAGCAATCCAATGGGTATTGAACGGTGCTCAACCAACTGACACAGTTCGTGCAATCCTTTCTCACAAAGGAATCATGTATGCAAAACACTTACAAGTAGGTGTTAACAAAGGTGCTATCACACAAGAACAAGCTGATGCGAAGTTCGAGGCTTGGAAAGCAGAAAAAGAAGTAGCAAATCAGTCGAAAGCAACTACATTGCAACAGTCTAAAGCGAAGTCTAAAGCGGCTCGTTTAGAAGCTGAAGCAAAAGTTTCTAGCGCTCGTGCTGAATCAATTGCAGCAAAAAATAAGGTAGCTGAAGAAGCTTTAGTAGCTAGCGTTGTAGAAGCTATCAACGAAGCGGAAGAAGAGGCAACTGGTGTTGAAGTAGATGAGGTAGTAGCTGAGGCTCCTGCAGCAGTTGAAGAAACAGTAGTTGAAGAAGCTCCAGCAGCTGAAGAAACAGCAGTAGAAGAAGCGCCTGCAGCTGAAGAAGCAGCAGAAGAGGCTCCAGCAGCTGAATAATTTTCACATTTTGATTAAAATCATACAAATTTGTTCGCAAGTTTGTATGATTTTTTTTTGTACCTATGGCAAAGACCGAATATTTTGAATTAGGCACGCTTTCTAAACCTCATGGTTTGAAAGGCGCATTTCATCTTTATTTAGATGTAGACGATCCGTATGAGTATGAAGACTTAGATGCGATCTTTTTACAGCAAGGAAATGAAATGGTTCCTTATTTTGTGGAGGATATTCAGATTCGTGATAATTTGAATCTGATTACCCTAGAAGGGATCAATACGTTGGATGCGACGAAAGATTTAGTGGGTCTTAAAGTTTTTTTACCTCTTAGTGCTTTGCCTAAATTGAAAGATGATCAATATTATTACCATGAGGTGATTGGTTATCAGGTAATTGATGCAAATTTAGGTACCCTTGGCACTGTGAAGGAGATTTATAGTACGGGTGCTCAAGATGTGTTAGTGATGAATTATCAAAATCATGAGGTTTTAATACCCCTGATTGATGCGATCATCCCAAAAGTGGATAAGAAAAACCAAACGGTGCATAGTATTTTACCTGATGGTTTATTAGAAGTATATACAGAGAATGATGCGGATTGATATAATTTCGGTAGTTCCAGCGTTGATGAATAGCTTTTTTGAGCATTCCATCTGTGCACGTGCGGCAAAAGCTGGACTAGTGGAAGTCGTGTTTCATGATTTGCATGATTATTCAGAAAAGAAACATAAGCAAGTGGATGATTATCCATTTGGTGGGGGAGCTGGGATGGTAATGGCGGTGGAACCTTTGGCAAAATGCATTGAAACGCTAAAGGCTGATCGCAATTATAATGAGATTATCTATTTCAGCCCCGATGGCATCGTTTTAAAACAAGGTTTAGTGAATCAATTGAGCCTAGGAGAGAATCTTTTGTTTATTTGTGGACACTATAAAGGAATCGATGAACGTATACGAGAAAAGTATGTGACGAAAGAGATTTCGATTGGTGATTATGTGCTATCTGGTGGCGAATTAGCTGCTGCTGTAACGGCTGATGCGATTATTCGATTAATTCCAGGGGCGATAGGGGATGAAAGTTCCGCCTTAACAGATTCATTTCAAGATGGATTATTAGCGCCTCCTGTGTATACCAGACCTGCAAGTTTTGAAGGTATGGATGTTCCTGCTGTTTTGTTGTCTGGGCATGAGAGAAAGATTGAAGAATGGCGCCATGAGCAGGCCGTATTGCGGACGCAAACGAGAAGACCTGATTTATTAGATTAAAATGAATAAAAAGGAATCCATATCGCTGGTCACTATTTTGGCGCTTGGAGGCCTATACCTTATTTGGGGGAGCACCTTTCTTAGTGTTCGTATTTTATTAGAATTTTTACCCCCGTTAGTAATTTCCTTTTCTCGTAATATAGTAGCTGGACTATTATTCCTACTTTGGTCCGTTCTTGGTGGCCATTGGAAACAATTACCCATAGCGCATTGGAAGGTGCATTTGTCAGCGGGTTTTCTACTGATCACGTTAGGAAACGGTTTTATGGCTTTAGCAGGTCAAACGATTCCGTCTGGTTTATCCTCCGTTTTTATGGCTTTTGGTCCATTATTACTGGTGGTATTCTTTTGGATTTCAGGACGCAAACCTAGTAATCGTAAGTTAATAGGAACACTCATTGGTTTCGTTGGAATCATTTTATTAGCCTCCCAAAAAAATCTTGCGATACCAGGAAAAGAAATTGACTTTTACCGAGGTATGGGTTTTCTGTTGATCGCTGTTGTGGCTTGGAATTTAGGGGTCTTTTATATTCAGTTCACGAAAGCCAACACGTATCATTTTACGCAGGTTTGTGCCATTCAAATGCTGACAGGTGGCCTCATCTTAGTGGCTATTGCTTTTTTTCAAGGTGATATTCAAAAGGTTTCTGTCGCTGAGTTACCATTTAAAGCGATTGGCGTATTTACATATTTAGCCTTAATTGGTTCGATGGTGGGTTTTGGATTATTTGGTTATTTGTCTAAAGTGTTAGATGCCACTTTAGTGTCTACCTATACCTACGTCAATCCAATTATTGCCTTATTTTTGGGTAATCTTATTCTAGGTGAGTCTTTAAGTAGTATATTACTATTAGCAAGTAGCTTGATTTTATCTGCAGTCTTGTTAATTACTACTGAAAAGACCTCTACCAAATGAAAAAGATTTTAATCGCTTTATTATTCACTATCTCGGCCATGGCACAAGAATTTACTCCTTTGTATTCACATGGCATTCCTAATTATAAAGAAGTTGTTAATAAGCAATCTGCCGCAAAAGGTGCAGATGGAATAGAGCGTATTTCCAAAGTGAGTGTTCCCACTTATCGTTTTTTCCCAGCCTCTACAGGCAAAGACCCTAAAACATGCATAGTTATTTGTCCAGGTGGAGGGTATCGCATTTTGGCCTCTTCTCATGAGGGCTACGATATCGCGGCGAAGTTCAATGAAATTGGTGTTTCTGCTTTAGTTTTATATTACCGTTTACCGGAGGATTCGGCTCAAGTAGAGAAGAAATATGCGCCATTACAGGATGCGCAAGCTGCTCTAGCTCTTGTTCGTGAAAATGCAACGAAATGGAATGTAGATCCTAACAAGGTGGGAATTATGGGTTTTTCAGCTGGCGGTCATTTAGCGGCAACAGCCTCAACGCATTTCACGAAAGATTATACGGGTATTCTACCTGGAGCTAATCTAAGACCGGACTTTTCGATCTTAATGTATCCCGTTATATCGGTGAGGCCTTTTGGTCATAGTGGTAGTTCCCAAAACCTATTAGGTAAAAATCCTTCAGAAGAAGACTTGCATTTATTTTCAAATGAAGAGCAGGTAACGCCGCAAACTCCGAAAGCATTTTTAGTTCATGCGGCGGATGATGGTGCTGTCCCTTTGAAAAACTCTCTATTATATGCAGAGCGCTTAACAACTAATAAAGTTCCTGTTGATTTGCATGTGTATGCAAAAGGTGGTCACGGTTTTGGACTAAACAATAAAACCACAAGTGGGGACTTGTGGTTCGATCGTTTAATTTCCTGGATGAAAGCAAATCAATTGCTTTGAGTTTTCTTCATCACAAAGTAGAAAGGAATACCTAAAAGGACGATTCCTAATCCGATAGAAGAGGAGAGTGTTTTAACCCACAATAGGTTTCCTGCTATTCCCACTAACAAAATAAGGTATCCGCTAAATAACAACTTCTGTAAAAGAGGTAGTTCATTTTGCATGATTCTTGTTTTGAATACGGATGCTACAGTAAGGAAGTAAAATATAAGAATAGCGAATACGGTAAAGTCTAATAAAGCACCGTAAGATCCAGAGAAACACAATAAGATAGCCCATAACCCTTGGATTCCCAGTGAATAAACGGGTACATCTTTCTCATTCGTTTCAGCTGCTTTCTTGAAGAACAAACGATCATTTGCCATCGCTTGGAATAAACGCCCACCTGCTAAGATGATTCCATTATTACATCCAAAGGTGGAAATCATAATAAACACCGCCATCACTAAGGCACCAATTCCACCCAATACGGTTTCTAATGCCGCAGCGCCTAACCGATCTTGCGTGGCAAACATAATTCCTCGTGCATAACTATTTATGCCGTCTGCTTCTCCTTTTAAGGGTAGAATGCTTAAATAGGCCATATTAGTAAGCAAATAAAGTAAACAAACTAAAGCTGATCCATAGACTAATCCTTTCGCGATCGTTTTCTTCGGATCTTCAAAGTCAGCACTCGCAAAGGTGACATTGTTCCAAGCAGAAGAGGAGAATAAGGGTCCAATCATTGCAACGCCGAAGAGCGAAATCAATTCCCAACCGCCTATCGTATGTGATGTGTTCGCTTCAACCGTAAAGGGTGCAGCGAAAAATCCTTCGAAATGAATCCATTCATTTGCCACACCTACATATAAACCAATCATAATGAGGATTACAATGGCTCCGATTTTGGTAATCGTAAAGATATTTTGAACTAAGGAGGCAAATTGTACCCCTCTACTATTAATATAGGTCAACAAAGCAATAAGCGAAGCTGCCAAAATTTGCTGAGTAGTAATGAAATCACCCACTAGTGGCGTATCATTTAAAATACCCGGAAAAATAAAGCCTGCATAGCGGGCAAAGGCTACGGCCACGGCTGCAATTGTCCCCGTTTGAATGACTAAAAAGGTAGTCCAGCCAAACAAGAAGCCCGTTAAAGGATTATAGGATTCTTTAAGATAAATATATTGTCCACCTGTTTTGGGAAACACAGAACTCAACTTTCCATAAGCGTATGCACCCGTAATGGTTAAAAAGGCAGTTAACAGCCAGGTGCCGATCCAATAAATAGGGGAGCCTACGGAACGTGCTACCTCTGAACTAACTAAAAAGATACCAGAGCCAATCATCGAACCCATCACGAGCATTGATGCGTCAAGGGTGTTTAATTTTTTATTCATATAAGTTTTATTGATTTAATGCAATTCCTGATTTTCATCAAGAATTCAAAGAAACGATTATTATTTCTGATTTTCTTGAACACTTTTAAACTTTTTTAGTTTGTAAACGTTTCCGTAAACGTTTACGGAAAAAAATTAAATAATTTCTTTGATTTTTTATACAATTATGGTCTATATTCCCTGAGTAGTATATGTCAAATGATAATACATATAGCTATTGTACAATTTTAGATCAGTTTTATGAAGAAGTCCATTAATGAAGTAGAGGTTTGGGATCAATTTAGATCAGGTGATCAACAAGCTTTTGCTGTCTTGTATTCTCATTTTGTTCAACCTCTGTATACTTATTGTATGGGGATTACGAGTGATAAGGATTTAATCAAAGACAGTTTACATGATTTGTTCGTGGAGATTTGGAAAAATCATGCCAGCCTTGGACCTACCACAAGTGTTAAGTTCTATCTTATGGCTTCTATTAAACGTAAGATTGTACGTCAATTAGAATCTCAATTAAAAAATCAGAATCATCACGAAGCTTATCAATACCAGTTTATGGAAGATATGCCCTCGGCTGAAAGACAATTAGTGATGGTAGAGGAGGAGCATATGTCACATAGAACGATGTATGCTAGTTTAAATAAGTTAAGCAAACGTCAGAAAGAGGCCATTACGTTGAAGTATTTTGAAAATATGGATACCGATCAGATCTCGGAGCACATGAATATTAATCCACAATCGGTATATAATTTAATCTTTGGAGCACTTCGTGTTATGAAGGAGCATATGACGTCAAAAGCTTATGCTTGTTAATTATTGAATAATTATAAGATATATTTGAGTAAAACACATAAGTTTTCTTCTTTTCGTGGTAAGTAATCTTAAAAGATTGACATGTTATCGAAAAGAATGAGCTGGATAAAGAGATTAAAAACTGTAAATAAGTACCCTATTAAACCTTTAAAACTATCCCAACAAGAATGCAAAGCCTTGTGGGAGAGGATCCAACTGACTTTGCAAACAACTTAATTAAATTAACCTATGAGAAAAAAATTACTTTCCAAGGTGCTCCTTAGCGGTATAATGCTGTTATTGAGTATTCAAATTTTTGCCCAAGATCGGACGGTCTCAGGTAAAGTGACGTCATCTGACGATGGTTCTGGTATTCCAGGAGCTAGTGTTGCTGTTAAAGGTACTTCTAAAGGTACTTCAACAGACATGGACGGAAATTACAAAATTACTGTAGGTAACTCTGCTGTTTTAGTTTTTTCAGCGGTAGGTACTAATTCACAAGAAGTTTCAGTAGGTTCTAAGACGCAAATCAATGTGTCTCTTAGTGCTGATACTAAATCTTTACAAGAAGTTGTTGTGGTAGGTTATGGTACTCAAAAGAAGAGTCAATTAACAGGAGCTATTTCTTCCGTTACTGCTAAACAAATCACTGAAATGCCTATTACCAACTTAGGTCAAGCGATGCAAGGTCGCGTGGCGGGTGTGGACGTTTCACAATCAGGTTCTAAACCGGGTACAGTTCCACGTGTTTTAATTCGTGGTCGTCGTTCATTTAACGCAGGTAACGATCCATTATATGTAGTAGATGGTATTCCTCTTTCTGGTGGTTATGAAGATATGAACCCGAATGATGTGGCTTCTATGGAAATCTTAAAAGATGCAACAGCAACTGCTATCTACGGTGCTCGTGGTGCGAATGGTGTTGTTTTAATTACAACGAAGCGTGGAGGTAAAGATGGTAAGACAGTTATTTCTTATGATTCATACATCGGATCTACTCAATCATTAGATAAGATTAACTTATTTACTGGTGCTGAGTATGCTGAAATGAAGCGTGAGTCACGTCGTACGATTGGTACTTACAAAGATGCGAATGGAAATTTAGTACCTACAGGAGTTATTGATGCTTTTGCAGATTCTAAGTTATTTATCGCAGTTGAATTAGATGGTATTGCGAAAGGTCGTACAACGGATTACCAAGATATGATGGTAAGAAAAGGTATGCAGCAAAACCATGCTATTGGTGTTCAAGGTGGAAATGAGAAAACTCAATTCTCAATCAATGCGGGTTATTTCCAAGATAATGGAATTATTCAAGGTCTTGATTTTACTCGTTATTCAGTGCGTACAAGTGTAGATCACCAAGTGAATAAAGCGTTAAAAGTAGGAGCATCTTCTTATTTAATGTATTCTGTCACTAATGGAGCTAACTTAAATCCATATGGTTTCTTATTATCTCAAAACCCATTAGCGAGATCACATGATGACTCTGGTAACTTAATCTTCACACAGACTGATGATGCGTTATTAACGAACCCTTTAAATGAAATTGTTCCAGGTGCTAAGGTGGATGAGACGAAGAAATACCGTATTTTCAACAGTATTTATGCAGAGTTACAATTAGCTAAAGGTTTAAAATACCGTGTGAATTTCGGTCCGGACTTTACCATCTCTCGTAATGGGCGTTTTGACGGAGCTTTAACTAACGCAATTAAGGGTGGTAATCCAACCGCTTACACAGATAATCGTCAGGGTTTCAATTATACGGTCGAAAATATCTTAACGTATAATAAGCAGTTTAAAGATCATAATTTAGGTGTGACTTTGTTGCAGTCTATGCAACGTGATAATTTTGAACAGTTTACTCAAAATGTGTTAGGTGTTCCAGTTGAGACTCAACAATTCTACAATGTGGGTAACGCCTCTTCCATTCAGGGAGTAGGATCTAACTTAATTCAATGGACGATTGCTTCTTATATGGCTCGTATTAACTATGACTATAAAGGAAAGTACTTATTAACAGTGACTGCTCGTCGTGATGGTTCATCTCGTTTCGGTGCGAATACGAAGTGGGGTAATTTCCCAGGTGTAGCTTTGGGTTGGAATGTTCACCAAGAGAACTTTATGAAAGATTTGACTTGGTTAGATGAATTAAAAGTTCGTGCTTCTTATGCACAAGTAGGTAACCAAGGTCTATCTCCTTACCAAACGGTAGGTCTAGAAGGTCGTACTTCGTATGCTTGGAATAACACGGCAGCTTATGGTTACCGTCCTAACACGATTGGTAATGCGGATTTGAAGTGGGAAACTTCTACTTCTCAAAACGTGGGTGTTGATTTCTCTGTATGGAGAGGTCGCGTTTCAGGTTCTGCAGAATATTACCAAACAAATACAACGGATTTATTATTATCAGATCAATTACCTACTTCAACAGGTTTCGCAGCAGTTACGCGTAACGTAGGAGAGACGATGAACCGTGGTATTGAACTTTCGTTAACAACGAATAACATCGATGCGGCGAATGGTTTTAAATGGAGCACTGACTTTGTATTCTACAAGAATCAAGAAGAAATTGTTTCACTTTACAATGGTAAAAAAGATGACGTAGGTAACCGTTGGTTCATCGGTAAACCATTAAACTCTTATTTTGATTACGAATATGCTGGTATCTGGCAAACTGCTGAGGCTGACAAGGCAAAAGCAATGGGCTTTACAGTGGGTCAAATCAAAGTGAAGGATGCGAACAATGATGGCAAGATTACTGCTGATGACCGTGTGTTATTAGGATCTGATGTTCCAGCCTGGACAGGTGGTATCACAAACCGTTTCTCATATAAAGGATTCGATTTGTCATTCTTTATCTTTACACGTCAAGGTCAGATGATTGTATCTAAGTTCCACCAAAACTCAAACTACCTACAAGGTCGTTACAATCAAATCAAGGTGGATTACTGGACTCCTAACAATCCAGGTGCTCGCTATCCACGTCCTAACTTTAACCAAGAGTTCCCTGCTTATAATACAGCGATTATGTACTATGATGGTTCATTCATCAAAGTTCGTAACATCAACTTTGGTTATAATTTCCCAGCTAAAACAGCTGCTAAATTAGGTCTTGCATCCTTGCGTTTATTTGCAAGTATTCAACAACCATTCATCTTCTCGAACTATCGTTCTAAAGAAAATGGTGTGGATCCAGAAACATCGAATGGTAACGTAGAAAACAACGTAACTCCGGCTACATCTGTTTCAACGTTCGGTTTAAATATTAAATTTTAATCCCTGAAATAATGAAAAGTTTATATATCAAAAATTCATTAAAATCATTAGGTATTGCTTCAGCGATTATGTTGGGTACTGCCTCATGTAGTGATCTACTGAAAGAGACAGTCGTTTCTTCTATCAGTAACGATTACATCGCTACGACTCCTGGATTCGTAGCCGCTACGAATGCTGCTTATACGCCACTTCGTTCTTTCTATGCGACAGAACGTGGTTTAACGATGTCAGAATATGGTACTGATATCTACAGTGCTGGTGCCGATGGTTCATTCAAAGGTTTCCACTTTTATGATTCTCAATTAACTTCTTCTGTATCAATTTTGGCAGAATTATGGGATGAGACGTATAAAGGTATCAATACTATCAATGCGGTTATTGATCGTGCTCCTGCAGTAACGGGTATAACAGATGCAGTAAAGGCTACTCGCGTAGCTGAGATGAAGTACTTACGTGCTCACTATTATTTCATTTTAGTACAACAGTTTGGTCCTTTAGACTTACGTTTAAAAGAAACAACAGGACCTACTAAAGCTGCTACTCGTACTTCTGAGCAAGCAGTTTACAAGCAGATTGAAACTGATTTAAAAGAAGCTATTGCTGTTTTACCTGCAGTTAAGGCTGCTGGGGATTATGGTCGTGCGACTAAGCCAGCTGCTGAGAACTTGTTAGCTAAAGTGTATTTAACACGTGCTTCTTCTAAGTTTGCTGAAGCTACTGATTATGCGAATGCGGCTACTTTATGTAATACGGTTATTGCAAACTACGGTTTCGCCTTATTACCTGATTTTGAGTCCGTATTTGATCAAGCTAATCAAGTTAATAATGAAGTTATTTTCGCTGTTCAATATACTTCAGATCCTTTAACGAATGGTTTTGTTGATAACCAGGGTAATAAGCTTCACTTGTATTTTGGTATGCAATATGATACACAAGCTGGTATGCAACGTGACGTTGTGAATGGTCGTCCATTCAAGCGTTTGAAGCCTACACCATACTTATTGAATACAGTTTTTGCTGATCGTGTAAATGATACGCGTTACAAGAAAACGTTCAAAGATACTTGGTTATCTAACAAGCCAGGAACGTACAATACAGCATTTGATATTTCTAAGGCGACTGTAACTTATAAAGCTGGAGATACAACCATCTTTATTCCAGGTTACGAAATGTCTTTAGCTGAACGTGCGGCTAAGAAATACCAAGTATTAGTTCCTAGTTTATATAACTATGCTTTGTTCCCTACGTTGAAGAAATTCTTTGATCCACTTCGTCCAGATATGACGTACGAAAATGGTTCTCGTGATTACTTTGTTCATCGTTTAGCAGATACTTATTTGATGTTAGCGGAAGCGCAATTTAAATTAGGTAAGCAAGCTGAGGCTGTTGATGCGATCAATAAGGTTCGTGTACGTGCAGCTGCTAAAGGAAAAGAAGAGGCGATGAAAGTTACTTCTGTGGACATGAATTTAATCATGGAAGAACGTGCTCGTGAACTTGCAGGCGAGCAAACACGTTGGATGGACTTAAAGCGTTGGAACAACTTAGTTGAGCGTGTTAAGTTATATAACGTGGATGGTGCTGTAGGTGTTAGAGATATTCACTATGTTCGTCCAATTCCACAAAAGCAAGTGGATTTATCTGAGAATGGTGGTTTCCCTCAAAACTCAGGTTACTAAGATTAATTTGATTTCTTAATTTAGATTCCGAAGGCCATCAGGCCTTCGGAATTTTATTTAATAAGCCTTATGAAAAAGATAATCTGTTTATGTTTAGGTCTGGTCGGATTTACGTCGTTTGCACAAAATCTCCCAGTTACGTTTAAATCTTCTAAGACATCGGTGGATGTTTCCATTGGTGGCAAGCCGTTTACGTCCTATTTTTTTCCAGGGCAAGATGTTCTTAAGAAAGCTGTTTTATTTCCCTTAATCTCAGCAAGAGGAACGACCATCACTCGTGGTTATCCGATGGCACCTAGAGCCGGAGAACGTATTGATCATCCTCATCATGTAGGTATGTGGTTGAATTATGAAGATGTGAATGGATTTGATTATTGGAATAACTCGACTAACATCATTGCTTCTTTGCAAAACCACAAGATGGGTACGATTGTACATACGTCTATTGTTAAACAAGATGCAAAAAATGGTGTACTAGAAGTTGCTGCTGATTGGATTGATAATGATGGGAAAGGTCAAAAGGTGTTAGCCGAAAAGACGACCTATGTTTTTTCAGGTACTGCTGAATCTAGAACGATTGATCGTATAACGACGTTAACTGCGGTAGCGGATCAGGTTTTATTCAAAGACGTGAAAGATGGGATGTTTGCCATTCGAGTAGCTCGTCAATTAGAAATTCCTTCGAATAAGCCTGATGTGTTTACGGATGCACATGGTGTTGAAACTAAAGTTCCAGTAATGGATAATACAGGTGTAACAGGGGATTACTGGAGCTCAGAAGGAGTCAAGGGTGAAGCGGTTTGGAGTACACGTGCTAAATGGATGAACTTACATGGAGAGATGGATAATCATCCGATTTCTGTAACTATATTTGATCATCCAGCTAATGTTTCCTATCCAAGTTACTGGCATGCACGTGGTTATGGTTTGTTTGCTGTTAATCCTTTAGGGGCCAAAGTATTTAGCAATGGGAAGGATGAACGTAATCTAACGTTAAAGAAAGGGGAATCTGTCACTTTTAGATACCGTACCTTAATTTCTGATCGTTTAAACTCGAAAGAGGAATTAGACAAAATTCAGGCAGAATTCGCTGCTAGCAAGTAATTTTTAAGAAAATACTCTTATTTTTGTAGTGTAAAGGGGGCTCTTGTAGCCCCTATTTTCTTTATTCTATGCAATTATCCTTTTTAGGAGCTGCCAGACAAGTAACCGGAAGTATGTTCCTGTTGCAATTGGAGGATGGCTACCAAATATTAATCGATTGTGGAACGGACATGGAGCGTAAGATCGACTTTGAGGAGCCGGTTGAACAAAAGTCCTTCTTTTCCTTCGATGCCTCACTAATTAATTTAGTGATTTTAACTCACGCACACATTGATCACTCAGGTAATATTCCGATGCTCTACCGCGAAGGATACGAAGGTCAAATCTTGTGCACACCACCTACTGCTGATTTAGCAGAACTTCTGTTGATGGATTCTGCTAGTCTTCATTTACGTCGATTAAAGGCAGCGCAAGGGGAGAGTCGCAAAAAGCATAAGCAGATGGATCGTCTTCTTCGTAAAGGGGATCTCTATCTCCAAAAGGATGTGGAGAATGCGTTGGATAATTTCGTGACACTTCAGTTTAACCGCAAGTTTGTTGTATTTCCTGGTCTAGAAATCACTTTTGTTCCTGCCGGTCACCTATTAGGTGCAGCGCATGTATTGATTTCTGTTACTGAAAAAGGGGAGACAAAAACGATTGGATTCAGTGGTGATATCGGTCGTGCGAATTACCCTTTGCATATCGATCCTCAGCCATTTCCGGAAGTAGATTATTTGGTTTGTGAAACAACCTATGGCAATCGTATTCATGAGGATAAGGATAGTCCGATGGACGCTTTGGGAAAAGTGATTAAAGAAACCTGTATCGATCGTCCTGGTCGCCTGGTGATTCCAGCTTTTTCTGTGGGTCGTACACAAGCTGTATTATATACACTGAATAAATTAATAGAAGAACGTAATTTTCCAGCTGTTCGGGTGTTTACGGATAGTCCGATGGGTCGCAGTTCAACTAAAATCTATTCGAAATACTTATCGTATTTAAATCCGGAAGCTCGTGAATTTCACAAGGAAAATGACGAGTTATTCGATGTGGATAATTTGATATTTCTTCATACCGAGAAAGAGAGTAAAGCTATTCGCAATTACCGCGAACCTTGTATTATCATTTCTTCTTCTGGTATGATTTCCGGAGGGCGTGTAGAGCAGCATATTGCGGACAATATTTCTAATACTTATGCCACCATCTTATTGATTGGTTATACGGCTGAAGGTACTTTAGGCCGTCAATTGCTAGCAGGCACTGATATGATCGTGGTTAAGGATAGAGAATATAAGGTGAATGCCCAAATTCGTAAGATTGACGTATTCTCCGGACACGCAGATCAGACAGGTCTTTTGACTTTTGTAAAACAACAGAATCCCACTAAAATCAAGAAAATATTTCTCTCTCATGGGGAAGAGGCGAGCATGTTAGAGTTTTCGACTATTCTGAATGGATTAGGATATGCTGATGTTATTTTGCCTCAAAAGGAAGATACTTTCGAGCTTTAATTTTATTTTTGTATCAAAATTTACGCTTTATGAAAACATTATTGGAATTTGAGAAGCCTATCGCTGAGTTAGAAGACAAGTTGATCGAAATGCGTAAGCTTGCATTAGAGAATAATGTCGATGTGACAGCTGCTGTTGCTTCTTTGACTGATAAGATTTTAGAATTGAAAAAAGAAACATTTTCGAATTTAACGCGTTGGCAACGTGTTCAATTGTCGAGACACCCAGACCGCCCATATACTTTTGATTACATAGAGCATATGTGCGAAGAGTTCATTGAGATTCATGGTGATCGCAATGTTGGTGATGATAAGGCAATGGTGGGAGGTTTTGGAACCATTGATGGAGAATTGTCGGTGATGTTCATTGGGCAACAAAAAGGTCGTAACACGAAAGATCGTCAATACCGTAATTTTGGTATGCCTAATCCGGAAGGTTATCGCAAGGCATTACGCCTAATGAAGATGGCGGAGAAGTTTAATAAACCTATCGTTTGTTTAATTGATACTCCGGGTGCTTTCCCTGGTTTAGAGGCGGAGGAGAGAGGTCAAGGTGAGGCTATTGCGCGTAATATTCGCGATATGTTCATGTTAAAAGTACCGGTTATTTGCGTTATTATTGGAGAGGGAGCTTCTGGAGGTGCCTTAGGTATCGCCGTGGGTGACCGTGTTCTGATGATGGAGAATACTTGGTATTCTGTGATCTCCCCTGAATCATGTTCTTCAATTCTATGGAGAAGTTGGAATTATAAAGAGCAAGCTGCAGAGGCTTTGAAGTTAACGGCGAATGATATGCTAGCTAATAAGTTAATTGACGGTATTATTCCAGAGCCTTTAGGTGGTGCTCATTTAAATCCTAAAGAAGCAGCTGTTCTTTTAAAAGAGGTTATTAAAAAGGAAATTGCTGTTTTATCTGCTATAGATCCTGCGACACGTATCGCGCAACGAATAGATAAGTTCGGTGCAATGGGACAAGTGATTGAATAGTCAGATGAAGGCTATCATCTTTGATTTAGGTAATGTTCTGTTGCCCATTGATTTAGATCTGACTTATCAGGCCTTTTCCGCGTTTTCAACCTACGATGCAACGACTATTGGACAAAAGATTCAACAGGAAGGCCTATGGATCCCTTATGAATCTGGAAAACAAACGGATCAAGAGTTTAGGGAGCATATTCGTTTTCATTTAGACTTAAATTGTACTGATGCGGAATTTGATGAGGCCTTTTCTGCCTTACTTTTGTCGTATCATACAGGTGTTTATGAGTGGATTTTGTCTTTAAAATCCAGGTTTTCCCTCTATTTATTAAGTAATACGAGTTCTATTCACGCGAAGCGATTTACACAAGTTCCCTTAGGTCCGTGTGGTGAAAATTTGTTTGGTCTATTTGATCAGGTTTATTTTTCTTTTGATATGGGCTTAGTCAAACCAGATACAGCTATTTATCAGCAAGTTTTAATAGAACAAAATCTTCAAGTTCAAGAGGTATTGTTTTTTGATGATAATGTTGCTAATATTAATTCAGCGAAGGGTTTAGGTATTGCTTCATATTTGATAGACCCCGCTAAAGATTTTAGTCAAATTCAAGAAATTTTAGATTCATATGTTAGTAAGTAGTCCCATTTTTGATGTTCTTTTTAAATTAGCGGGTTGGAAATTAGTGGGAGAGGTTCCGCGTGATTTAAAGAAAGCTTTGGTCATTGTTTGCCCTCATGCTACATGGAAAGATTTCCCTATCGGTGTAGGGGCACGATCATTACTTAAGATCCCCATTTTGTTCTGGGGTAAGAAAGAGTTATTTGATGGACCTTTTGGCGGTATATTTTCGTGGTTAGGTGGCTATCCTGTGAACAGAGGGACTAAATCGAATTTAGTCGATGCCATTGTAGATATTTATAATTCTAAGGAGTCTTTCTATGCCGTATTAGCCCCAGAAGGTACTCGTAAGGATGTACAGGAGCTGAAAACTGGTTTTTATTATATAGCCGACGGAGCTAAGGTGCCCTTAATTATGATTGGTTTTGACTTTGTTAATAAGGAAATCAAGATTAGGGAGCCGTATTATACTAGCGGTGATTTCCAGAAAGATAAATTGGATATTGCTCGTTATTATCAAACGATTCCAGGAGTTCAGAAGTCTTGGATTAAAAATTATTTAGCAGAAGCAGCAGAGTAAATAAAAGATGCCGTCTTCTTAGATGCACCTGAATCGCCTACTATTTGCTTTAATGCTAGATAATCTTCCTTTTGTTGTTGATATACAGTCCCTTTCGATAATAGTTCTCTCAGCTTTGCGGTCATGTGCTCTACAGAGAAATTAGCTTGTATTAATTCAGGGACGGCTAATTTGTCTAGGATAATGTTCACTAAGGAGATGTATTTTATTTGAATGACGATTTTTGCCAAAGAATAGAAAACCCAATCCGTTTTATACACAACAATTTGAGGCGTTTGTAATAAGGCGGTTTCTAAAGTAGCCGTACCTGAAGTGACAATCGCTACTTCCGCGGATTTAACCACATCATAGGTTTGATCAAATAATACTGGTATTTCCGTTTGATATAACTCCTTCCAATCACTAATTCCTGCAATAAGAAATTGTAAATCAGGATTTGCTATAGCCAGTTGTTCAAATAGCGGCAAAGCAGTTTTAATTTCTTGCTTTCTACTTCCGGCTAATAGGGCAACGTATTTTTTATCTTGATAGTTAAATGCAGGATTTGGTTTAAATGACTGAATAGCATCTTGCAAGGGATTTCCTACATACTGAGTATGAATTCCCGACTTAGTAAATAATTCTAATTCAAATGGGAATATAACATATAGGTGATCAATCCATTTTTTCAATTCATTTACTCGACTCTTATTCCATGCCCAAACCTTAGGGGCAATGTAGAAGTGGGTTTGGAATCCTTTCTTTTTTGCAATCTTTGCCGCCTTTAGATTAAATCCGCCATAATCGATAAAGATGACTGCATCAGGTTGAAAGGAATCAATTTGATTTGCAAAGGTCTTAAATAATCCCTTTAAGCGTTGGAGGTTTTGAATAACACCCAATATGCCCATAATGGCCAATTGATTGTGGTGTTGTAGGATTTCAGCACCTTGAGCTGCCATGGCATCTCCACCCCAAGCCTGAATTTCTGCCTCTTTATCCAATAATTTGATTTCTCGGATAAGATTTGAACCGTGAAGGTCTCCAGATTTTTCGCCAGCTAGTATGAAGTATTTCATTTTATTCTCCGAAGTATTCGACCGAATTTTTATTTGTTTCGATCAAATGTATTTTATGAAGCGTCGCTGTTTCAGAAGTTTCCTTAATTTTAGGAGCTAAAATTTTCCAAAATTCCATCACAAGTATCTCACAACTTGCTAGCTTGCCAAACATAAAGTCCACATCTAGATTCAAGTTCTTATGATCTACTTTATCGATAATCTCAGCTTTAATTAAGTCCCCTAATTGCTTTAAATCATAAACAAATCCCGTATCTGTATCTGGTATTCCTTTCACAGTTACAATCAATTCAAAGTTATGACCATGCCAATTATTGTTTGCACAAGGCCCAAAAACCTCGTGATTCTTCTCTTCTGACCAGGCTGGATTGAATAAGCGGTGAGCCGCATTAAAATGTTCCTTACGGATGACGTATACCATTGTTTTCAGTTTTTGTGGAGGGACTCTGGGAAAACAATAGCAGAGTTCCAATAATTGCACAAAGTTAATAAACCTTCCGGGAATCTGTGTAAATTTGTGTTTTAAATACGCATATTATGATCATTGTAACCGGTGCCGCAGGATTTATTGGAAGTTGTTTGATTCAAAAGTTGAACGAGTTAAAATTCCGATACATCATTGCAGTCGATGACTTTTCAAACGCTGAAAAGAACCTTAATTTAGCAAATAAGGCTATAATGGAGCGGGTGGATCGCAAAGACTTGTTTGCTTGGTTAGAAAAGAATAATAGAGAAGTGGAGTTTTTTTTTCACATCGGAGCAAGAACGGATACTACCGAATTTGATACGGCGATATTTAATGAATTGAATTTAGATTATTCTAAGAAGGTTTGGGAGGCCTGTGTTAATTACCAAATTCCATTAGTGTATGCCAGTTCAGCTGCTACCTATGGTCTGGGTGAAAATGGGTATGAGGATAGGGAGGAATTGATATCTTCTTTAAAACCTTTGAATCCGTATGGTGATTCAAAAAACGACTTTGATATTTGGGCACTGAATCAGCCTAAAAAACCTTTTTTCTTCGCTGGACTTAAGTTTTTCAATGTGTATGGTCCTAATGAATACCACAAGGGAAGAATGGCGTCCGTTATTTGGCATGCGTATCAACAAATTACGAAGAATGGCACGCTTAAATTGTTTAAATCACATCGAAGTGATTTTAAAGATGGGGAGCAAATGCGTGATTTTATCTATGTAAAGGATTTAATTGATGTCTGTATCTTCCTGATGGAGCATCGGAAAAATTCGGGTATCTATAATTTGGGTACGGGCAAGGCTAGATCATTTAACGATTTAGGAGTGGCTACTTTTCAAGCTTTAGGCTTAACACCTACCATTGAATATATTGATACACCAGCAGATATTCGTGATAAATACCAATATTTCACGGAAGCAACGATGCAAAAGCTACGTTCAATTGGCTATGATAAACCCTTTACAAGTCTAGAAGATGGTGTGGAGGATTACGTGCAAAACTATTTAGTTAAGCAGTTGTATTACTAAGCCATTTACATAAACCCTCTTCAGCAAAGCCTTTTCCATACGCAAATAGTTGAATGTTAGCCGCGAATATGGCTAATAAAGCTATTCTGTAATCTTTGGTATTAATAATGGCACTGAAGAATACAAGAAGGCTGTAGATGATTATTCCGCAAAAAAGCAAAACACCTAGAGAAGGAAAAAATAATAGAGCTAATCCTGTCAGAACGTAATAACAGAAAAATAGGAAAGGGAAAAAGTGAACAGGCTTTAATTCTTTCGGAAAGAAACGACTGATATTGATTCTTGCTCTTCCGAAAAAATGTAACTGATTATAAAATTGTCTAAAATCGGTTCTTCTTTTATGGTAAATAAAGGCCTTCGGAATTAGTCCAGATTTAAAACCCATGGAGATACATCGAATACTAAATTCGATATCTTCACCCATTCTGGTGATTTTAAATCCACCTGTCGCCTCATATACTTTCCGAGAAATACCCATGTTGAAGCTTCTCGGATGAAATTGTCCACCAATGTTCTTTTCTTTACCTCGAATTCCTCCTGTCGTTAGAAAAGAAGTCATGGAATAACTGATGGCTTTTTGGATAGGAGAGAAGCTTGGATGATCTTTATCTGGACCGCCGAATAAATCTAAATGATCTGCGTTAATGGCCTTGTCCACTTCATTCAAATAATTCGGTTCTAAGAGCGCATCTGAATCTAATATAATAAAGAAGTTTCCTTTAGCTCTTTCAAAAGCATAATTACGGGCAAATCCTTGGCCACCGTTTTCTTTGACATAATATGCTAAATCAAAAGACGCCTTATATTTCTCAATGATTTGAGCGGCATCATCAGTGGAACCATCTTCAATAACGACCACTTCAAAATCCCGAAATTCCTGCAACTGAATACAAGCTAATAATTCATCCAACTCTTGTGGACGATTATAAACGGGTATAATCAGGCTGTAGGCCGGCGTTTTCATTCTATAATGATTGAAGCGTTTCTTTGCTAGCAGAGATAATTCGATCGTATTCTGAGTCCCCTAATGCCGTTGATAAGAACCAAGACTCGTATTGCGATGGAGGTAAGTAGATGCCTTTTGAAAGCATTCTTTTGAAATACTTACCGAATAAGACGGTATCTGAAGTTTTCGCATCGCTAAAATTGTTGACCTCTTTATCCGTGAAGAATAGGGTAAACATGGATCCGATTTGATTAATTGTATAATTAAGTCCCAAAGACTTTAAATCAGCACTCATGGCATCTTTCAAATCGGAACCACGCGTAGCCAATTCACTATAAATACTTGGATTATCTGTGATTAGGTTTAACATAGCTAAACCCGCCGTCGTAGCTAAAGGATTACCTGATAAGGTACCAGCCTGGTAAACAGGACCCGCAGGAGCAATCATGTCCATTATTTCGGCTTTTCCTCCATAGGCACCTACCGGAAGTCCACCACCAATAATTTTACCTAAGGTGGTTAAATCAGGTTGAATACCAGAAAGACCTTGGTAACCACTCGATGATAATCTAAAACCAGTCATTACCTCATCGAAAATAAGTAATGAGCCGTATTGTTGACATAATTTTTGAACACCCTCTAAATAACCTTCTTTGGGAATCACTAAGCCCATATTTCCTACAACAGGTTCCACAATAACCGCAGAAACTTCGGAAGGATTAGCCTTAAATAGGTTTTCTAAACTAGAAAGGTCGTTATAAATAGCGGTTAATGTATCTCTCGCTGTCGAAACGGTAACTCCAGGACTATCGGGAGTTCCTAAGGTAGCAACACCTGATCCAGCTGCGATTAAGAAGGAATCGCCATGTCCATGGTAGCAACCTTCGAATTTGATGATTTTATCGCGTTTCGTGTAGGCTCTTGCCAAACGAATAGCAGCCATTGTCGCCTCCGTTCCTGAGTTAACTAATCTAACTTTTTCAACGGAAGGAATCATGGAGGTGATCTTCTCCGCAATTAACACTTCGTTATAAGTCGGAGCACCAAAAGAAAAACCATTACCTAAAGCATTACGAACAGCTTCTTCAATCACTGGGTGTGCATGGCCGAAAAGCATAGGGCCCCAAGAGCCGATAAGATCAATATAGGAATTACCATCTACATCCTGCAAATAAGCACCTTTAGCAGATTTTATAAACACAGGATTACCACCGACCGACTTAAAAGCACGAACTGGTGAATTTACTCCTCCCGGAATTAACTCTTTCGCTTTCTCAAAATAGGCTGTGCTTAAGGTGTTCATCTTATTTTTTCTTCTTAGTATTCTTACCTGCTTCTTTTTGTTGCTCTTCCATCGTCTTCAATTGTGTTTGAAGGTATTGAGAGAACTTCGATTTCTTTGGACCACCACCAGCGGCAATTTTCTTTCTATTTTCGTCCAACAAAGCTTTGATTTTATCCTCATTTACGAATTTACGAATGGCTAATTGTTGACCAATTGTCACCAAATTCGATACGAAATAATAGAAGCTTAAACCAGCAGGAAAGGAGTTCATCACGAACATGAAGATAACAGGCGTCACATACGCCATCATTTTCATGTTAATGGGTTGACCTGGTTGATCTGGTGTGATTTGGTTATTATAATAACCATACGCTAATTGCGAAACGGTCATTAATAAACAAAACAAACTCACGTGAGCCCCGTAGAAAGGTATGCTGAATGGCAAGGTAATAAATGAGTCATAAGTCGATAAATCATTCGCCCACAAGAATGACTCTTGACGAAGATTAATCAAGTTAGGGAACAACATAAATACAGCCATTAAAACGGGCATTGTTGCTAACACAGGGATGCAACCGCTTAAAGGATTAACACCTACTTCACCGTACAACTTCATCGTTTCTTGTTGTACACGAGCAGCATCGTCACCAATTTTTTCTTTGATCGCTGCGATTTCTGGAGCTAAGATTCGCGTCTTAGCCATAGAAACGTAAGATTTATAGGTAAGCGGTAATAAGGCGGTTTTGATGATTAATACTAAAACAATAATCAATAAACCATAATTTGTAAATAGGCTTTCTAAGAAACCGAATAAAGGAACGAAAATGTATTTCGTAATTGGCAATAAAAAGTCATAGCTAAGCTTAACGTTTTTACCAAAATTAGGCGCTTCCACTTTATTAACGATGGAATAATCATTAGGTCCAAAGTAAAATTGGAAGTTAGATTTACCAGCAGAAAGATCTGATGCAGATCCAACGATTTGGGCATCTAAGGTCTTGATGTTTAGGCTATCGGTTAAATTGGGAGTGGCTGTCAGTGAAGCCTTTTTAAACGTAAATCCTTGAGGAATTAATCCACTTAGGAAGTATTTCTTCTTGAAGCTGATCCATTTCGTGCTTTGATCTAAGTTCTCGTTAGTTACGGAACTTGGATTTTCCGACAAATAATCAAATTCTTCGTCCTCAGTTAGCAAATAATTAATGGTTGCTTTACGCTCTTCTGTAATATCTTTTTCTGTTTGATGTACTTGCTCTTTCCAATGAATGAAGTAGTCACCACCTGATAAAGTCACTGATTTAGCATCTAATTGATAATCTAACAGGAATCCAGATTCAGCTAAATTATAAGATGATTTGACAACTTGTCCTCCTGGAGTAGTTCCGGTGAATTCAATTTTGTTTCCAGTTTTAACCCCAGCAAAAGCAATCGAATTTAATTTAACCTTACCTGATGTGGTAGGTAATTCAATAGCAAATTCATCACTATTTGAATTATATAAATAAAGTCCGTCGTTTTTTCCTAAGTTGAAATTTGCGTAGCTCTTGTAATTCTTTAGTTGAACAGAAACTAATTTAGCTCCGATAGAAGATACCTTAACTACGATATCCTTGTTTTCAAGCGTATATACTTGTTCTTTTTGAACTGTAGAATCTAGAACTGCGATGACAGCCGTATCTTTTTTAGCGGGAGCAATAGTTTTTGATGCAACAGCTTTAGGAGCTACTGATGCTTCCTCTTTTGGGGCAAAGAAATATTGGTAGCCCAAAAGCATACCCATAATTAAAACAATACCCGTGATGGAATTTCTATCCATGATTTCTTATTTAGAATTTTTAATGAATGGAACAGCATGCTGATGAGCTGCTTTTACGAATTGTACAAACAGGGGAGAAGGACTCTCTACTGTTGACTTATATTCTGGGTGAAACTGAACTCCCACGAAGAAGGGGTGATTTTCAATTTCGACAATCTCGACTAAGTTCGAATCTGGATTGATTCCTGAGGTGATCAAGCCTGCTTGATGGAACTGATCTAAATAGTCATTATTAAACTCATAGCGATGTCTGTGGCGCTCTTGAATGGAAGTTTTGCCATATATTTTATAGGCCAAAGTCCCTTTTTCAATCTTGCATGGATAAGCGCCTAAACGCATCGTTCCTCCTTTTTCAGAGATGTCTTTTTGCTCTAGCATCAAGTTAATCACCGGATCTGGACTATCAGGATTCATTTCAAATGAGTGAGCCTCTGTTAATCCCATGACGTTGCGTGCATATTCAATAACGGCACATTGCATACCTAAACAAATACCTAGGAATGGAATTTTATTTTCACGCGCATATTTTACCGCATTAATCTTGCCTTGAATACCACGTTCACCAAAACCAGGTGCCACCAAGATACCATCTAATCCCGCCAAGGTTTCAGATATATCGTCTGAATCCATCGTTTCAGATGATAACCACTGCAAGTTTACTTTGATATCATTCGCCGCGCCTGCATGAATAAAGGCTTCTGCAATCGATTTATACGAATCTTTTAATTCAACGTATTTACCAATTAAACCGATATTGATCTCAAACTTCGGATTTTGTAGCTTCGACAAGAAATTAGTCCAGTTTTTTAGGTTGGATTCCTTGTCGTTGTAAATATCTAATTTGTATAATACTCGACTATCTAAGCGCTCTTCCTTCATTAAAAGAGGCACTTCATATATAGTAGAGGCATCACGTGCTTCAATTACATCTGCCTCGGAAACGTTACAGAATAAACCAATTTTCTTCTTCATCTCCTGAGGAATTGGGTGTTCTGTTCTGCAAACTAAGATATCAGGTTGAATCCCTGATTCTGATAATTGCTTCACGCTATGCTGCGTAGGCTTTGTTTTTAATTCTCCTGCAGAGGCTAAATAAGGTATTAAGGTTAAGTGAATAAACAAAGTATTCTTCTCACCTAAATCCCATTTTAATTGACGTGCTGCCTCGATGAAGGGTAAAGACTCAATATCACCTACACAACCGCCAATTTCCGTGATAACGATATCATATTTTCCAGATTCGCCTAATAACATGATATTACGTTTGATCTCATCCGTAATATGTGGCACTACTTGTACTGTTTTACCTAAATAATCACCTCTACGTTCTTTCGTGATGACATTATGGTAAATGCGGCCGGTTGTAATGTTATTAGCTTGGCTAGTAGGTGTATTTAAGAAACGCTCATAGTGTCCTAAATCAAGATCTGTTTCTGCTCCGTCATTTGTTACATAGCATTCGCCATGCTCATACGGATTCAGGGTGCCTGGATCAATGTTGATATAAGGGTCAAACTTTTGGATTGTACAGGTTAAACCTCGCGCTTGAAGTAGCTTAGCTAAAGAAGAGGCAATGATGCCTTTACCTAACGAGCTTGTTACACCACCCGTAACAAAAATGAACTTGGATTTCTTGGGATTCCCTTTACCAGACATTGATAGAATTGTTGATTTGGTTACGGGAAACAAAGATAGTGAAATAAAAGCATACCGAATTAATCCTATTTTTATTTTATCTTGCATTCTTAATAGAATTTGCATGAAGCCTCAACAAATTACGCTCTTTTCAGCCTCAGCTGGTTCAGGGAAAACCTATACCTTGACTATCGAGTATCTGAAGATGGCGCTCTCAGAGGTAGAAACTAAGGGGTATTTTAGACGTATTCTGGCTGTCACTTTTACGATAAAAGCGGCTGAGGAAATGCGTCAAAGAATTTTGCAATTTTTATCTGGAATTGCTGATTATCCAAATTTTCATGCTACATCTGTTGAGGATCAGCCTAAGTTTGTTTCCATTCTAACTAAAATTCAACAAGAATTAGCTGCCGATGGTATTGATCTATCGAAGGAAGAATTAGCTTCTCGTGCTGCGACTACTTTACAGCAGATACTTCAAGATTACGGTTTGTTTTCTGTGATGACCATTGACTCTTTCGTTCAGCGTTTGAGCGCGTCATTCATAGACGAATTAAATCTGCCTACCCAATATGAGATTTTACTTGATTCAAATAATTTAATTCATGAGTTAATTAATCGATTACTGGATCAGGTGAATAATGCTGGGGATGGAGAATTAAGTGATTTGATTCTATCATTCGCGAATCAAGAAATTTCCGAGGGCCGCAACTGGAATCGTATGAGGGATAGTTTGCATAGCTTTTTAAAAATCACCCTTGATGAGAAGTTTCTTAAAATAGAACCTCAGATTGCTTCATCGACTGTTCGTGATTTTCTACATCTAGAGGATCATCTACGCTCGTTGAATAATCAGATGCTAGAGGAAGTAAAGCAAATTGCGGAAAACTTTTGCACTATAATTTCCCAAATGAATCTAGATGATTCCCTCTATTTTTATGGTTCAAAAGGCCCAGTAGGAATTATGAAGTCTGTTGTTTTATCACCTGAATTAGCAGATAAGTCTTATAGTTATTTAAAGACTGCCATTGAGAAGAATACTTGGTCCTCTGGAAAGGCAAGTGCGGTAGATAAAGCATTGATCGAATCTAGTTCGGCTGAATTAAGCGATTTAGGCTCGCAGTTTCTAGAATTGCAATCGCTTTATTCTAAGCGATATCGGTTTTTAAATTGGGTACTTAAAGATTTGAAGAAGATTGCCTTGTTGAATTTGATTCAGCGAGAAATGCGTTTTTACCAACAAGAGAATTCAGCGATTCCTATTTCAGAGTTTTCCAAAAGAGTATATGAAGTCATCTCTACCGATCCGATTCCATTTATTTATGAAAAATTAGGGGATCGCTATTTTCATATTTTCATTGATGAATTTCAAGATACGTCCATATTGCAATGGAAGAATTTCATGCCACTTATTGAAAATGCGACATCCATCGGTAAGCGAAGTTTATTAGTAGGAGACGCAAAGCAATCCATTTACAAGTTTAGAGGCGGAGAGGTAAGTTTGATTGCTTCTTTATCAACTCAAAATGCCTCCCTAGTAAGCAATCATTTTGAAGAGGATAGCTTAGACGAATCTCGATTCTCTTATTTATTAAATCAAGTAGGCTCAGCTTCACTAGCTGATAATTACCGAAGTGCGAAAGAAATAGTCAACTTTAATAATGACTTCTTCGAGTCATTAACCACAAACGAACAGGTTAATGCATTATGCCCATTGATTGCCCCTTTGTATGGCAATAATTTGAAACAAAATCCGAAAATTCCGTCAGCTGAATTGAATGGGACGGTGGATCTTTTGGTATACCATAAATCGAAAGAGCCTACAGGTTATACAGAGCCAGAAAATGAGTTTATGTTAAGTCAGGTCATCCAATTGATTCAGCATAATCGAAAGCTGGGTTTTGACTTTCAAGACATCGCTATTCTGACACGTAAAAATAAGCATTCTCGTTTTCTAGCCTTGCGTTTAAAAGAAATGGGGATTCCGATTATCTCATCAGATTCACTTTTGGTGCATTATTCTCCGTTAGTAGGATTCATATTATCTTATTTATCCCTACTTGAAAACCCGAAAGAGAATCTCTTTTTCTATGAATTAGTGTATCAATTTGCGGAGATTCGAGGTAAGGTTATTAGTGAAGCTGAACTTGAAAAGCTTAGTAGCTATTCCAATAGTTCCTATATTTTAAAGACCAAGGAATTGTAGTTCCTGAATTTATAGATCTACTTCAATGGGTATATGAGTTAATCTCCGTATTCGACTTGTTAACTAATGAGGAAGGGCAAGATTACTTATGGAAGTTCCTGGATATTTTAAACGAGTATGTTTTAAATAAGGATAAATTGACGGCCGGATTTTTGACGCACTTTAATCAAAATAGAAACAATTATTGTATCACCAGTGATTCGGAGGCAGATGCTGTCACTATTTCAAGTATTCATAAATCGAAAGGATTAGAATACCCTGTGGTCATTGTGCCCTATATTAATTGGACTTTTCAAGCTGAATCTGAGCGTATTTGGTTTGATATCAATCCCGATGAAACTTCAACTGTATTAGGAGAGGGGACAGCGAATTTACCACCCATTTATGGACGTGTTAATTCAAGTGAAATATTGCCATTTCCTTCCTTATCAAATGCGGCACAGGTGGAGAAAGAAGCTATATTTTTAGATGCCCTAAATATGTTATATGTGGCCACTACAAGGCCTAAACAATCCTTGCATCTTCTTTTAACTGTTCCTGAGGCTGATATGCATTCAAGGACCATTGCCTCTTTTGATCAATCCGTCGGAAAGCTTTTATATCAATATGCTGAAGAAAAAGGGACAAAAATGGATTTACCTGAATATTTGCAAATTGATTCCTCTTTGGCTTGTTCTTATTATACCTTCTCTGATTCAATTGTTGTACCCAATTTATCGAGAGAGGATTTAGCAAAACAGGCTAAAAATGTTCAATTACAGGTTAAAATAGCAGATCAAGCCATTTCATTACGTGTAAATTCAGCCAAAGTTGACTTATATACCGCTTCATCGACTAAAAGAGAAATCGGTAATCTCCTACATGATTTATTAGCACAATTGCCTGATTTTGATGCTTGGCAGGAAGTAAAGTCAAAATCAAAGGTAGATGTATCTCTTATTGATGAGTTATTTAAGGATTTGAAAGTGCAGGGATTTTTCAAGAAAGAAAATTTAGCTTTTAAAGAAGTGGATTTACTTTGTCCCGATGGATCGATTGTAAGACCTGATCGGGTGAATCGGGTAGGTGATGCCTTGCAAGTAATTGATTTTAAAACGGGTAAATCAAAGCCAGAGCACGATGAACAAATTGCTCGCTACAAACAAACCTTACAATCTATGGGTCATCAAGTGACGGAGGGGGTTTTAATTTATCTCGAAACAAAAGAATTGCGCTATGTGTAAGCGAATTTTAGCCCTTTTCTTGTTAGTCATTCTAGTGGATTCTTGTTCTTTTGTCAAGCGGATGTTTCATAAGCCTGGCTCTTCTTATTACAGCGCTAAAGAGATTAAGGCGATTTTAAAAGAAGCAAGAAAATACAAAGGAGTTCCTTATCGCACAGGTGGTATGGATACAAAAGGGATGGATTGCTCTGGTTTATTGTTTAAAGCCTATTCATCGAATGATTTCAGTATACCGCGTGTTTCCGCAGACCAGGCTAAATTTGGGGAGGAAATTAGGCTTCAAGATATTCAATTAGGAGATTGGGTATTCTTTGCGACAGGTAAGGTAGGGTTGATTAATCATGTGGGTCTAATCACTAAAGAAAAGCCATCTGTTAGTTTTATACATGCAAGCACGAGTTACGGAGTTCGTGAGGATTTATTATTCCAAAAGTTTTGGCTAGATCGCATAGTTAAAATTATCCGTCCATATAAAAATTAATATGGATTTTAGGCTTTGATGTTCTATTTTTGCATTTCTTTTTAAAAATCTATGTCGAAAAAAATTGTAATTATTGGTGCTGGTGGAGTTGGTAATGTCGTAGTAAAAAAATGTGCGATGAACCCTGCTTCCTTCTCTGAGATTGTTTTAGCTTCTCGTACACTATCTAAATGTGATGCCATTGCTGCTGAATGCGCTGCTATCGGTTTACCTACAGCTGTTAAGACTCGTCAAGTGGATGCAGATAATGTACCTGAATTAGTAGCTCTATTTAAAGAAGAAAAGCCATTCTTAGTAATTAATGTGGCCTTGCCGTACCAAGATTTAACGATTATGGATGCTTGTTTAGAGGCGGGTGTTCATTATTTAGATACAGCGAATTACGAGCCGAAAGATGTAGCCAAGTTTGAATATTCTTGGCAGTGGGCTTACCAAGATAAATTTAAAAAAGCGGGTTTGATGGCCTTATTAGGTTGTGGATTTGACCCAGGTGTTACAGGTGTTTATACGGCTTACGCTAACAAGCATTATTTCGATGAGATGCATTATTTGGATATTATCGATTGTAATGCAGGTGATCACGGAAAAGCATTTGCAACAAACTTCAATCCGGAAATTAATATTCGGGAGATTACGCAGAAAGGAAAGTATTGGGAGAATGGGGAGTGGATTGAAATCGAACCGATGTCGATTCATAAGCCGATCGATTATCCGAATATTGGACCTAAAGAATCCTATGTATTATACCACGAGGAATTAGAGTCTTTAACAAAGAATTTCCCTACGCTTAAACGTGCACGTTTTTGGATGACTTTTGGTCAAGCTTATTTGACTCACTTAGAAGTACTTCAAAATGTAGGTATGACTTCCATTGCACCGATTAAGTTTAATGGAATGGATATCGTTCCTCTAGAATTCTTGAAGGCAGTTTTACCAGAACCTGGGACATTAGGAGAGAATTATTCAGGCCAAACGTCTATTGGTTGCCAAATCAAAGGTATTAAGGACGGTAAGGATGCCACCTATTATGTTTGGAATAACTGCCATCACGCAGATTGTTATAAAGAAGTACAGGCACAAGGCGTAAGTTATACAACGGGTGTACCTGCTATGATTGGAGCTTCTTTAATGATTGATGGTTCTTGGTTTGCTCCAGGCGTATTCAATGTGGAAGAATTTAATCCAGATCCATTTATGGAATTATTGAACATCCATGGTTTGCCTTGGGATGAGCAACACAACATCACTTTACCGCACGAATATTAAGATGAATTATTATCCTTCGATTCCATCTCCTTGTTATGTATTGGAGGAAAATTTATTGATTTCTAATCTGGAACTTTTAAAAAGAGTTCAAAAAGAGGCTGGAATTGAAATTATTTGCGCTTTAAAAGGTTTTTCCTTTTATCATGAATTCCCCTTAGTTAAACAGTACTTAGCTGGAGCTACGGCTAGTTCATTGCACGAAGCTCGCTTAGCTTTTGAGGAAATGGGTGTTAAACCTCATGTCTATTCACCGGCCTATTTAGAATCTGAGTGGGCTGAATTAAGTTCTTATGCAGGTCACATTACCTTCAATTCACTTAATCAGTATCATCAGTACAAAGAGCGTGCTTTAACAGCAGGCATTTCCTGTGGATTACGCATTAATCCGGAATATGCGGAGGTGGATACGGATATGTATAATCCTTGCATCGCTGGTTCTCGATTAGGTATTCGACGGTCAGATTTAGGGGTTTTACCAGAGGGGATAGAAGGATTACATTCACATACGCTTTGTGAGAATGATTCGTATGTGTTGGAAAGAACCTTAGCCGTGATTGAAGAGAAATTTGGGGATCTACTTCCGTCTTTGAAATGGTTAAATCTAGGAGGTGGTCATTTGATTACGCGGGCAGATTATGAAGTCGATCATTTAATCGGTTTGCTGAAAGGATTTCGTTCTAAGTATCCTAATTTACAAATCATTCTCGAACCAGGGTCTGCTGTAGGCTGGCAAACAGGTTTTTTAAAGTCTACCGTTCTTGATATTGTAGAGTCTGCTGGGATTACGGTGGCTATTTTAGATGTTTCTTTCGCGGCTCACATGCCGGATACCTTAGAGATGCCTTATAAGCCTCGTATTAGAGGAGCTAACTCTGAGCCTGAAAAAGGAAAGCCGACCTACCGTTTTGGAGGTATGACTTGTTTAGCGGGTGATTTCTATGGCGATTATTCTTTTGCACAGCCGCTTCAAATTGGAGATGAAATCATCTTGGAAGATATGATTCATTATACGATGGTGAAAACGACCACTTTTAATGGTGTTAATCTACCTAGTATTGGAAAAATAGATACAGCAGGTAAATTCCAGCTATTTAAATCTTTCGGATACGAATCGTTTAAGGATAGATTGTAAGAGTGGAGAAGATCGGTCTCGAACCGACGACCTCTTGCATGCCATGCAAGCGCTCTAGCCAACTGAGCTACATCCCCATTAAAAATTGACTTTCACACCTATACCTCCTTGAATATGGGATTGGGTAGTAATTCCGTGTATAAGCCTAATTCGGCAAAGAAGGATAGGTTAGGGGCGTCTATTGGGAAATACTCTAATCCTGCAATACTGGCCGCACCGAGGCCTCTTTTTGTTTCAGGATAGACCGAATTGTTTGAAAATAGATTTCTAGAAACAAATTGTGGGCCAGCCCCGTAATAATAATGTAAATCAGAATTAACTAAAGTAGGTCGATGCCATAAATACAAGGCATTGAGAGAGAATCCAATATTTTGAAAGGAACCATCTTGATACGAACGATTCGTTCCCCAAAGTCCTCCATACGTCCCAAAATTAAATTCAACCGCATTTTTACCAGGGGGTAAATAGCGCTTTATCATAAATCCACCCGGTTCGCCGACTCTAAATCCCGCAGCCCAATCTTTCATTTGTGCCTTTGCCTCGGTGAGGCTACAGCATAAAAACAAGAAAAGGACAATACGTTTTAACATATTATGCGGAGTAGAATTTTGTAATTAGATCAACTAATTTATCGTTTTCTTCTGATAACCCAATTGTAATTCGAATAGAATCTTCACATAAAGTAACAGTACTTCTATTTCGAGTGATTAATTTCTCTGAAATCAAATAGTTAAATAGCTCATTCGATTTCTTAAACCGAACTAAAATAAAATTAGCGTCCGATGGATAAATGTGAATTACCTCAGGAATTTGTCCTAAAGATTCCATTAAACTTTTTCTTTCTGCCAATAGCAGAGAAACCGTATCCTCTTTAAATGAGGTATTGGCTAGCGCTTTTATCACAATTTCTTGTGTTGCTCCACCAATATTATAAGGAGGCTTTATTTTATTTAATAGACCGATAATAGTGGGATGCGCAAAGGCCATTCCTAAACGCAGGGAGGCTAATCCGTAAGCTTTGGAAAGTGTCTGCATCACAATTACCTGCGGGTATTTCGCTAATTCCTGAATAAAACTAGGCTCATCAGAGAAATCGATATAGGCTTCATCAATGATGACGAATCCGGTTTTAAAGGATTCTATCAAGGTGTAAATATCTGTGCGATTTAATTTATTCCCTGTAGGATTGTTAGGCGAACAAATAAATAGCAAACGCGTATTTGAATCGATCGCTTCTAAAATACCAGCCACATCTAATTGGTAATTCGTAAGTAGACTTACTTTTCGCTGTTCAATGTGGTTAATGGAAGCGCTAACTTCGTACATTCCATAGGTAGGAGGGCAAAGAATAATGTTGTGAATACCTGATTGACAGGTCATTCGCATGATCAAGTCAATTGCCTCATCAGAACCATTTCCTAGAAAGATTTGATTGACATTGCACTGTTTGATAGCCGCTAATTGCTCCTTAATCGTTAATTGCAACGGATCTGGATAGCGATTCCATTTTTCTGGCACGCCGGAACCCATTGGATTTTCGTTGGCATCTAAAAACACACCCTCTTTACCTTTGAATTCATCTCTGGCAGACGAATAAGGTTTTAAGTTCCAAATATGTTCTAATATGAAGTTCTGAAAAATCATTTTAATCGTACTTTAACAGCGTTAGCGTGAGCTTGAAGTGATTCTGCTTCTGCCATATCAATGATTGTGTTGCCTAAATGGCTTAAACCAACTTTACTGATGGATTGAAGCGTGATTTTCTTAGTGAATGAATCTAAGTTAACTCCTGAATAAGAGCGCGCAAATCCATTTGTAGGTAAAGTGTGGTTCGTTCCTGATGCATAATCACCTGCAGATTCTGGGGTATAATTTCCTAAGAAAATAGATCCTGCATTCCTGATTTGATCTGCGAATGCTTCAGGATTCTGGCAAGCTAGGATCAAGTGCTCAGCAGCATATTCATTTAATAAATCAGCCGCTTCTTTTTCTGTTGCTACTAAAATGAATTTTGAATTCAGTAAAGCCTTTTCAGCTAATTCTTTTCGAGGTAATTCTTTTAGTTGATCCTCGATTGCTAGAAAGGTCTCCTGAATAATTCTTTTGTCTGTGCTCACTAGGAAGACTTGGGAGTCAATTCCGTGTTCAGCTTGTGAAAGTAAATCAGAGGCAATAAAGGATGGAACCCCATCAGAATCTGCATAAACGGCCACTTCGGAAGGACCAGCTGGCATATCGATGGCAGTGCCTAATCGATTGGCATACATTTTAGCCGCCGTAACATATTGATTACCTGGCCCAAAAATTTTATACACCTTCGGTACACTTTCTGTGCCTAAAGTCAAGGCTGCAATCGCTTGAGAACCTCCCACTTTAGCCATCTTAGTAACTCCACAAAGTTTGGCAGCATAAAATATGGCAGGATGTTCTGCTGGAGTACATAAAACCACCTCTAGGCAACCCGCAATCTTAGCAGGAATAGCTAACATTAAAACGGTTGAAAATAGGGGAGCAGTACCTCCGGGAATATAAATGCCTACTTTATCAATACCTGTCGCTTTTTGCCAGCAGACAACGCCTGGATTTACCTCAATCTTGGTTGAAACTAATTTTTGTGCGGCGTGAAAGGCATAAATATTATCATAAGCGTGTTTAATTGCTTTCTGGAGATTCTCCTCTGTTTGAGCTGCGTATTGATCAATCTCTTCTGGCGTGTAGAGGATGGAATCAATTTGGCGATTCTCGTAATTCTTAGTCAATTCACGAAGTGCCGCATCGCCTTCTATTTGTACTTTTTGAAAAACACCTTCAATCAAACTACCCAAAGCAGCTTGCTCTAAGGCCGGTCTTTCGCAAAGACGAGCATAATCTGACGGTGAAGGATTTTGAATTTGATTAAACATGATTATAGAATCATTTTTTCAATTGGTAATACTAAAATTCCCTCTGCGCCTGCATCCCGAAGATTCTCGATGATGTTCCAAAAATCGTTTTCTTCAATCACCGAGTGAAGTGAGAACCAACCTTTCGTTGTTAATGGCAATACGGAAGGAGATTTCATCCCTGGTAAAAGAGCCGTCACTTTTTCAATGTTCTGTTCTTGCACATTCAACACTACATATTTAGCGTTTTGACCTCTTTGAACAGAATCAATTCTAAATAAAAGTTTATCAAGTATAGCCTGTTTTTCAGCTGATAATGAATTGTTAGAAATCATCACCGCTTGGCTTTGGAAAACCGTAGCTACCTCTTTCAACCCATTGCTTAAAAGTGTTCCTCCTGTTGATACGATATCGCAAATGCCCTCTGCAAGACCAATACTAGGCGCAATTTCTACTGAGCCCGATATCTCATGCATCTCTGCATTAACGCCATTCTTTTGAAGGAATTGATTTGTTAGGTTTGGATAAGACGTCGCAATGCTCTTTCCTTCAAATTGACTTAGATCTGTATAAGCTTCACTTCTAGGAATAGCTAATGATAGACGACATTTAGAAAAACCAAGTTCTTTTACGATATCTACCTTGCGTGTGTGCTCCATCAATACGTTTAAGCCTACAACTCCTAAATCGGCAACACCGTCTTCTACGTATCCTGGGATATCGTCATCGCGAAGAAATAAAAACTCGATAGGGAAGTTGCTAGAAATTGATCGAAGTTTAGACCCACCCGATTCAAATTTAATGCCACACTCTTTAAAAAGCTTTAAAGAATCATCGCTTAAACGTCCGGACTTTTGTACCGCAATTCTGATATTGTTTGTGCTCATTGTATGTAATCTAAAAAAAGCAAGCCTCGAATTTACTCGAGGCTTGCAGAATCAATTTTATAAAAACATTTTGATTGGGTCCTCTAAGTATTGTTTCAGGGTTAACAGGAACGCAGCTCCCGTTGCACCATCTACCACGCGATGATCACAAGTCAATGTTAATTTCATGATGTTGGTTGTATAGAATTGACCATTCTTCACACCTACCGTTTCTTTAATACCACCTACGGCTAGAATACATGATTCTGGAGAGTTGATAATAGAAGTGAATTGGTCGATTCCAAACATACCTAAGTTAGAAACGGTAAATGTATTACCTTCCCAATCCTTCGGTTGCAATAATTTATTTTTTGCTTTTCCTCCTAAATCTTTCGCCTCAGCTGAGATTTGTGCGATTGATTTTTCTGATGCAAAACGAATCACAGGTACTAGCAAGCCATCTTCAACAGCTACAGCCATACCAATGTGTACGTGTTTGTTTACGCGAATGCGATCTTCCATCCAGTAAGAATTTACTTTAGGGTGTTTCGCTAAGGATAGAGCAGTAGCTTTAATCACCATATCATTGAATGAAATCTTCACGGGTAATACTTCATTCATAGATACACGCGCTTCCATCGCTTTATCCATATTGATTTCCATCGTTAAATAGAATTCTGGAGCGCTAAATTTAGATTCAGACAAACGACGAGCAATCGTCTTACGCATTTGGCTGTTAGGAATATCTTCAAAGCTTTCCACACCACCTGTAAAGTTTGCGTTTGCACCGCCAGAGTTTGGATTATACTCTTCCACATCTGCCTTTGTGATACGTCCACCTTCACCCGTTCCTGTGATCCAGTTTAAGTTGTATCCTTTTTCTTTTGCCAAAGCACGAGCTAAAGGACTTGCCTTCAATTCTGCACCTGGTTTAGAAGGGACTTTTTCTTCTACAACTGGAGCTTTTGTTACAACAGGTGCTGGTGCACTTGCAACAGGCGCAGGAGCCGGAGCTGCAGCAACCGGTGCGGGTGCAGCCGATTTAGGTGCTGCTTCTGCATCTAAAATCAATTGGTAATTAGCACCAGGTTCACCTACGATGGCAATAATACCATCTACGATAACACCTTGTCCTTCTTTTGCTCCAATATATAATAGCGTACCATCTTCATAGTTTTCTAATTCCATGGTAGCTTTATCTGTCTCTACTTCAGCAATGATGTCCCCGTTCTTGATGACATCACCTACAGCTTTTAACCATTTAGCGATAACGCCTTCTACCATCGTATCGCTCATTTTAGGCATACGAACAGCAACTGCTTTAACACCACTTAAGTCAATAGCTGGGGTAGGGGCTGCAGTTTCTGCCACTGAAGCTGCTGCCGGTGCTTCTGCGGCTACAACAGGTGCTGGAGCTGATGCAGCTGCAGGAGCCGCTAATAGTGATGAATAATCTTCACCTGGCGTACCTACAATAGCGATAATACCATCTACGGGAACGGCTTCACCTACTTTTACTCCAATATATAACAAAGTTCCGTCTTCGTAATTTTCTAATTCCATCGTTGCTTTGTCTGTTTCAACTTCAGCGATAATGTCTCCAGATTTGATTACGTCACCTTCTTTTTTTAGCCAGTTTGCGATAACACCTTCAACCATGGTATCGCTCATCTTAGGCATTCTAATAATTTCAGCCATATTATTTTGTTTGAATATCAAAAATACGCTTTAAACCCTGTTTTTAAAAATTTTATGTGATAATTATTCTCTACTAATCTAGTTTAAGGACAGCCATAAACGCCTCTTGTGGGATTTCTACATTACCCACTTGACGCATACGTTTCTTACCTTTTTTCTGCTTCTCTAATAATTTACGCTTACGGGAGATATCACCACCGTAACATTTAGCTAATACGTCTTTACGTAAGGCTTTCACCGTTTCACGAGCAATGATTTTTTGTCCAATCGCAGCCTGAATAGCAATTTCAAATTGCTGTCTCGGAATCAATTCACGTAATTTTTCGCACAAACGCTTACCCCAGTCATAGGCTTTGTCCCGGTGTACAATAGCCGAAAGTGCATCCACTTTGTCCCCATTTAACATGATATCTAACTTGACCATGTCACCTGGTTCATAATCCTTGTACTCGTAATCTAAAGAGGCATATCCTCTTGAAATGGTCTTTAAACGATCAAAAAAGTCAAATACAACCTCTGATAAAGGCATATCAAAAGTCAACTCCACGCGGTCAGTTGTCAAATAAAT